>NZ_JBEZFH010000030.1:0-45562 GCF_040649355.1 Sphaerisporangium sp. NPDC049002
GGGTCATCAGGCCGCGCCCGAGCCCGCGCCGGGCCGGGCGCGGCTGGCGCGGTGGCCTTGGAGCCGCCTGGTCGCGGTGGTGACGGCCGCGCCCGCCGCCGCGCGGGCGCGCCGGGCCGGACGCCACGAGGATGTCGGGACGGGAAGGGCGGGCGGGCCGTCCGGCGGGGGGCCTGCCGATCCGCTCCTCCGTCGGGACGTCGCCGCCGTACGGATCGGCGGGCTCCGTCGGGACGTCGCGGCCGTACGGGACGTCGCCGCTATACGGGACGTCGCCGCCATACGGGACGTCCCGGCCGTACGGGACGTCGGGCTCGGGCGAGATGCCGGACTCCGGCTCCGGAGCCTCCTCCGGCTCGGCCGGGATGCTGGGCTCCACCCTGATGCCCTTCCTGTCCCACTCGGGCGCAGGGGGCGTGTGGGCGCGCGACGGCGCGCGCGGCGGGGTTTCCTGCGGCGTCGGCGATGACGCTTGTTCCTCCGTCCGCGGAGGCGTTCGCGGAGGCGTTGCGGTTGAGGTTCGCGGAGGCTTGCGTGGCGGTCCGGAGGCGACGAGCTTGTCCGGACGGTTCACCAGCCGGCGCGGAGGCCACGGAGGCTCGCCGGGGTCCTCTGGAGGCGCCTCGGGCACCCATCCGGGAGGAGCCTCACCCCATGTCTCGGGTGACGGGTGGCCCGCGCTGTGGCGGGGCTCGGCGGCGGCGCCGTACGGGCGCGCGTAGGGGTGGCGCCCGGCCGAGGACTGCCTCGGAGGCTCCGCGGACGGGTCCTCAGGGGTGGAGGAACCCTCGTCGGGGGTGGGCGCCCCGAAGGGAGGCAGAGCCCACGGTGAGTCCAGGGGGAGGCTCCGGGAGCGGGTGTCCGAGGGGTCGGGCGGGGTGTGGTGCAGGGTCGGAGGTGGCATGTGGGCCTGGTGGGACCCGTTGGGGCGTGACGTGCTTCCGTGGTCGGCGCCGTCGCCGGCCGACCACCATGACGAGCGCGGGTCGTGGGGGCCCGAGGCCACGCTCAGCACCTCCTCGTAGGCAGCCTAACCCAGTCTGAAGGCCGTGATTCGGGACCGTTCCACCGAACTCCAGCTCATCCATTGCATCGACAGCAGATCACCTGCGATCGTACCGATACCCAACCCATGCCCAGTGATCACATATCTGGGTGGGGTGATGGTCGCTCTCGCCCTCGCCGCCAGCGCGCACCTCCCTGGGACCGACTGCCGGCCCGCACATCTTCCAGGGCAACATGCCGAGGCCCCTTCTGGCGAGACCTCTCTAGTCAGATTTATCTAGAGACCGTCTGAATTGCCCGCCTCTGGGCGATTATCGCGACCACAATGACGAAGAAACCCAACTGCACGACGGTTCCCGAGAGCGCCTGCCACGGCACCGCGCCTTGCTTCAGGGCATCGCCGAGCTCGCCGGAGGCGGCGGCCGGCAGGAAGCTCACCACGTTGTTGATCACGTGCAGCGCGATCGGCGCCTCCAGGCCGCCCGTGCGGACGGCGAGCCATCCCATGAGGGCGCCGAAGCTGAAGACGTCGATGATGCCCCAGTCGGTGTAGGCGTGCAGGGAGGTGAACGCCGCGGCGCCCAGCAGGATGCCAGGCCAGGGGGTCCTGAAGTACGCGCCGAACGCCTGGAGCACCCATCCGCGGAAGATGTACTCCTCCGTCGCCGCCTGGAACGGCACCAGCAGCAGGATGACCACCAGGCCGGGCAGGAACCTGTCCCATCCGACCCAGCCGAAGAGGTTCCCGAGGCTCTCCCCCGTCACGGCGTACGTCGCGACCATGGCCGCCTGGCCCAGGATGAGCGCCACCAGGGCCACCCCGAGACAGATCAGCAGCCATCGCCAGCGCACCCGTCCAAGGACGGAGGAGAGGGTGCCCGGCGGGCGGCGCTGAACCACCCACGCGGTGGCGAACACGACCGGCAGGACCGCCGCGATCGACAGCAGCAGCACCGCCAGCTCGAACACCGGGTTCCCGAACAGCCGGTCATCCTGCAAGATCACCGGGATGTCCGCGAGCCCCGCGACGACCACGCCGATGAAGATCACGAAGAGGCCGATGCCCACGAACCCCGAAGCGATGAGGGCCGTCCCGACGATCGGACGCCACCAGCGGTGCAGAGACGTACGCGCCAGGTGGTCGTACCGCGTGCCGGGCGGAGACGGCACGATCCACGGCCCCGGCGCCTGCGGCGGATGCCAGGCATGGGGCCCCGGATAGTACGGATGCGTCGCCGGCGGATACCCGAATCCCGATGATCCGGGCTGTGGCTGGTGCGCCTGCGGCGGATGCCCGAATCCAGAGGGACCCGGCTCCGGCTGTGGCTGGTGCGCCTGCGACGTTCGTCCGAATCCAGAGGGACCCGGCTCCGGGTGATGGGCCTGCGGCGGATGCCCGAATCCCATAGACCCCGGCTCCGGCTGTGGCTGGTGTGCCTGCGACGGATCGTGCATACCCGCCATTCTCCTCACCGGGCAGGGACGTCCCACGGCTGGATGCCGCTGTACGCCTTCCTCCATCCACCCTTCCAGGCTCAGCACCTGTCCTGGCGCAGAGCGGGAAACGGCCTGGCTCTGCTCGGTCAGGCGGGCGGGGAGAAGGTCTTCGTGCGAGTGAGCCCGGCCGCCCGCCCCTTGGCGGCGACGACCAGCGCCATCTTGCGTGAGGCCTCGTCGATCATCTCGTCGCCGAGCATCACCGCGCCCCGCCTCTCGACCGTCGTGGCATGCTCGTAGGCGTCCAGGATCAGCTCGGCGTGGTCGTAGTCCTCCTGCCTCGGCGAGAACACCTCGTTGGCCGCCTCGATCTGCGTCGGGTGGAGCACCCACTTGCCGTCGAAGCCGAGCGCCGCCGCCCTGCGCGCGACCTTGGCGAACCCGTCGACATCCTTGATCTGCAGGTACGGCCCGTCGATCGCCTGAAGGCCGTACGTCCTGGCGGCCATGAGGATCCGCATGAGGACATAGTGGTACGCGTCCCCCTCGGTGTACCCGGGGGGTTGCTGCCCGACTACCAGCGTCCTCATGTTGATCGAGGCCATGAAGTCGGCCGGCCCGAACACCAGCGCCTCCAGCCGTGGCGACGCGGCGGCGATGGCGTCGACGTTGACCAGGCCCCGGGCGTTCTCGATCTGCGCCTCGATGCCGATGCGTCCCACCGGCAGCCCGTTCGCCTTCTCGATCTGGGTGAGCAGCAGGTCGAGCCAGGCAACCTGGACCGCGTCCTCCACCTTGGGCAGTGTGAGGAAGTCGAGCGCGTCCCCGGCTCCCTCGACGACCTCGATCACGTCGCGGTACGTCCACGCGGTCGACAGGTCGTTCACCCGTACGCCCCGGATCTTGCCCGTCCAGTCGCCGGTGCGCAGCGCCGCGACGATGTTCTTCCTGGCCTGCTCCTTGGCCTGCGGGGCGACCGAGTCCTCCAGGTCGAGGAAGACCTCGTCGGCGGGGAGCCCCTGCGCCTTGTCGAGGAAACGAGGATTGCTGCCGGGGACCGCGAGACAGGAACGACGGGAGCGCATACGCCCACGGTAGTGGCCCGGCCCGCCGCCACAGGCTGTGGGAGCGTCACAAAGGCCACCCCCTGTTCTTGGCACGGATCAAGTAGGGATATACCAACCCCTGTCCCGACAATGGACCTCAAGCCCCGGTAAAGGGGATTTCAATGGGGAGATGGCCATGACTGACGCATCCATAGCGGTTCGGCCCGCCGTACTGTCCGACCTCATTCCTGGAAAGCTCGTCCGCGACGTCGCGCTGGTCGTGGGCGCGGCGGGTCTGACCGGACTGGCCGCGCAGGTGAGCATCCCGCTCCCCGGCACGCCTGTGCCGTTCACGCTGCAAACCTTCGCCGTCCTGCTCGCCGGTGCCGCGCTCGGCCTGCCGAGGGCCTTCCTCGGAATGGCGCTCTACCTCGCGATCGGACAGCTCGGCGTGCCGTGGTTCGCGTCGTCGGGCGGCAACGCCACCCTCGGGTACGTCGTCGGCTTCGTCCTCGCCGCCTCGGTCGTGGGGGCGCTCGCGAGCAGGGGCGGCGACCGTACCCCGCTGCGCACCATCGCGACGATGGCCCTCGGCACCCTGCTCATCTACGCCATCGGCCTGCCGTGGCTGATGGTGGCGACGGGCCTCGACCTGCCGGCCGCCCTGTCCGCGGGTGTCGTGCCGTTCCTCATCGGGGACGGCCTCAAGGTGCTGGCCGCCGCCGGCCTGCTCCCCGCCGCCTGGAAACTCGCCGGCCGCTGAGCCACGTCACCCTGGGCGCCCCGGCCAATCCGGCCGGGGCGCCCATGCGCGTGCCCACCGATCGGACCATCTGGTGGCGACCGCCCCTGATCTACGGTGCCGACCGTCGCGGGGCGCCGGTTGAGGTCCGGCACCACTCCCAGGGCTTCGGTTGATCTGGATACGATGGCTCTCGGGCGCACGGTTGAACGGCGTCGAGGGAGGACCATGCCGCGGCTGTCCGCTGAGGAGTGGCGGGACCTGTTCACCCGTGTCGAACGCGATGCCTTCCACCTCGAACTCCGAGACTCCTATGACGCGGCCGGCGAGCACACCAGGTTCGGCCGGTGGCTGGGCGGCGAGCATGAAAGCTACGAGCAAGTCTCCGCGTGGTTCGCCGGCTGGACGGACCTGGTGCGCGCTCCCGTCCGGGTCCTAAGAAGGCATGGTCGGCGCACCACGTGATCGCCGACCGAGACTCGCGGCGAACCTTCCCGATCAAGCTCGAAGAACCGATATCTCGCCAAATGCGACCGGGTATAGAGCATTAACTCGCTCCTCGACGGCCGCCAGAAACTGGTCGATGTCCAGAACTCCAGCTCCGAAGGATGCAACAATATCCTCGAGGATTTGCTCACTCATGGCGCATCACTCCTTAGTTCCCCCAGCCCAACCGGAAACTTGAGCCGCTCGGCTAGTGGCTGCTATAATTGATGGTCAGAATTGCCACCACCCTATGCGCATCGCCGCCAGGTGTCGCCTTATAGCTATCCGAAAATTGATAGTCGATGCGGCCGGCACCACTTATTTCGTAATGCACAGTTCTAGACCAACCCTCACCCTGCGGTCTGCCAGCCTTACCGCGCAAAAAGCATGTTGAGGCAATCGGGTCTGGCTCTCCTGGCGTCTTACTTACATGATCCCAGAACTGCTGGGCGGCCTTAATTCCTATATTGGCTACCAACTGATTCCAGTGGCCAAGAAATTTGCGATGAACCAAAACGCGATAGGCGGGGCGCGTATCTGGCTTCCCGCCAGGCCGTCTGGCGGGAGTGAAGGGCTTGTAGGCGCTGCTACTCCCCGTCATCCGCTAGCCAGCCTCTGAACTGTTGAGAAGCTCTGGCTCCTCAGCAGCGACGTATTCATCGGAACGATGTGTACCCAGCAGAACGGAACGTCGAAGCGGGTCCGATAGCTGGCGTGCTGTTGCCTTCCATGCGCGGACGCACTCATCCAAGACCACTGTGTCCTCATCGGCTCTCGCCGCGACGATGGCGTCTTGAAGTTCAGATACGAACTCCTCGACATCCTCTCGATCAAGCGATCGCAGCCAGGCCAGTTCGCCCAGATCAGAAGTGCTCGGGACGCCTGTGGATCTACGCAACAGGGTGCTGAGCTTGACGTACGCCTCGCCCCACTTGGCGATCGCTTCGAGCAGGTCCAGTGTGCGCTCAGGCAACATCACCAGGCTCGTCCCATCGGTAGCACGCAGGCGCGCTCGATCACGGCGGGCCTCGTTCAGGAACTCAACCCGCTTGGCACCCGCCAGATCGGTTGCTTGGTAGATGGTGTCACTCATGATCTACTCGCTCCAGGCCTACCATGTTCATACCCATGATACTACCCATGATTCTGCTAGAATGGCACCCTCACAGCTGGCAGCGAAGGGTAAAACTTAGGAGGTGTCTCGAGGTGCAGGGCGAACGCCCCTTCGATGCGCACGAGATCTACCTCTCTGACCAGGCCAGAGAGACAGCCGGTCGTCGGACGATCAGTCCTGTCGTGACCTTGCGCGGAATGCTGGAAGGAGGCCGGGCCTTCAAGGATGAGAGGTCCGCAGCCAGGGTGGAGGCCTTCAGTACCGCGGCCAGCGAGCTCACTCGGCGCGGCCTGGATACAACCGCCCTGGTTCGCCACGGGATGTTCCAGCAAGTCCTCGGAGCCCTGATCGCCAACCTCACCGCTGCGCGACTGGCACCTCACTGGCATGTCGAGCCATTCGCCGGCTTCGAGAACTTCGATCATGAAGCATGGGCGAAGGTCTTGCACCTGCCAGCCAAGATTCCCGTCATCGATGCGGGAAGTCCACGCGCAGCCTCAAAGGCTTTCGCCAATTTGATAATTCCTACGATTCCTCGCATCATGTCGTGGATCTCTGTCGCGTCACTCCAGGACATGGTATGTCTTACTCCGCCGGGGAGCATTCGCGGTCTTCCACAGGAAGATTTATCTCAGTTTCTTGCTCTGCAGGTACCTTATCGGTGGATGGTCGACTATTTTTCACACACGTTTCTCCACGAGTGGGAAACCGAGTCACTTCATCTGACACATCGATGGATGAAGGGTCTTGAGGTGCCGCCATGCTCGCCCGAGCTTATGGAAGATAGGAAAATCGATCCCGAACTGCTAGCGTTTGAGATCGCGGATCGTGTCACCGCTGACGAGGGCCGCAAATCCCCTGTTTCGACGTCGACGAGCATGACTGTTCGGCCGCTCACAGCGTTGTCGACTCCCCCCGAGGAGACTACCGCTCTTGTCATGGTGAGCCTCGCGATGGAAATGACTCGCCATGCGAAGCATCTTCTGTCTGAAGGACGGCTGCGGGAGGCAGCAGCAGTATTTGAGTTTGGCGTTCAGGGTGCTCCCGAAAGTGCCGATCTGCACAACAATTGGGGCTTCTGCCTCATCCCCCTAGAGCCTAGCAAAGCGCTAAACCTCCTAATAAGAGCCGAAGAGTTGGGATTCTACAACGAGGCCCTTACCATCTATAACCAGATGTGTTGCCTTTTTTCCTTAGGGCGACACAAGGCCGCTCTTTCTTTGGCGGCAGGCAAATGGGAGCAAATTAGATCCGCCCCATCGCTCCACGCCACAATTTGGAAATTGGAGGGCTCAGGCTGGGTGCTTAAGGAAACCGAGAACTTGGGCCAAGACCTCGTTGAGCTCGCAATATCAGTCGCTACCAGCAACGGTTGGCACGGGGAATTGGAGATCTGGAGCGTTCGCAGACGCGACCTCAGCGCATCTTAAGAACGCTAGACCCAGACCACTGCGACGTGAGCCTAATGGTGATTCGATGTTGGCGCTTCGCTCGAGTGCCTCCCCCAGCACCCCTTCCAACCCGTTCGGGTGGCGTTCATGCCCGCACGTCCGCACACCGCTCCTCCGTCGCACTATCTGATCGGCCGCGGGGAGCGATTAGTGATCGTCCGAGAGTGGCCCTGAGAGTTCGTGCCCTCCCGTCACCCGATTGACGGGTGATCCGTGTGCTGCCCACCCACATACGGCCCCTCACCAGCATGGCGGGCAGGAAGGCGCTGCCCCTCCGGGATCCCTTCGCACCCCGCCGCCGGCCCGCCCTTGCCCAAACGCGTGACGACCTGGCCAACCCGTCCAACCAGGCCCTCCTGCACGCCACTCCCACGCCCCCTCGCCGCCAGGCAGCCCAATTCTTGGGTGGGCAGCAACCGGATCACCACCCAACCGCTGGACGGGCGGGCGAAAATCCAGACCCATCAACCACAGCCCGGCTCGGTGCCCGAGACATGGCTGGTCTGCACCTCCGACAGGCCGGGAGCTCCCTGTGATCCCTGGGCGCCGGTGGCTCCCTGTGGGCCTGTGGGGCCGGCCGGCCCGGACTGGTTCCAGGTGATCTCCTGCTCAAGGTCCCCGCACACGCCTTCGCTGGTGGGACTCGGCGTGGGCTTCGCCGTGCCGACCGACTGCGGCGCTGTCGACTGCGGCAGTGCCCCCTGGGATTCTGATCGCCGCTGGTGAAGGACACACCCCCCGCCCCCGCCTCCAGGCAGGTGAATTCCCGGGTGGGCAACGCCCGGGCCACCACCCAGCCGCTGGACGGGCGGGCCGGAACCACCTCGCCCGATCCCTCCAGGTACCCGATGAGACACGGGCGTCGTAGATTGCTGGGTGTGAGTTTGTCGCTGATCGAAGAGGGTGCGAAGAAGTCGAGCGTCCTGTGGGTCTCGCTTTCCGGGCGTGATCGGCTGGCGTGGCACATCTGGCATGAGGGTGCGATCTACATCGTCACCGGCGGCGAGGAGCAGTCGCTCCCCGGCCTGGTGGAGGCCTCACGGGTCCGGGTGACGCTGCGCAGCAAGGACAACGGGGCAGAGCTGGTCTCCTTCGACGCCCATGTTCACCTGGTCGATCAGGCGTCCTTGTCGGAGGCCGAGTCCGGGGCCGTGGCGGCCCTGGCGAAGGAGCGGCTCAACGCGGTCGACGCGGCGGGGCTTGCGGCCCGCTGGGCCTCCGGGTCCTCGATCGTGCGGCTGACGCCAGAAGCGGCCGTCTGATCCACCACCCCCCCGACCGTACGACCGGCCTGAGCGGCTGGCCCGGCTTCCCCGACCGTACGGCCGGCGCCCGAAGTGGCGGTCTGAGCCAGTAGCGCCCCTACCAGTACGACGGCGCCGCCGGTGATCTGGGCCGTGCCGAGGTGCTCGCCGAGAAGGAACCAGGCGATCACCGCGCCCGTGACGACCTCCAGGGACGCCACAGTGGCCCCGACCGCCGCCGACAGCTTCCGGACCGCGATGACCCCGGTGATGTAGCCAAGCACGGTGGAGATCGCGATGAGCCACAGGGCGGCGGCGATCACGGGCAGGGTGTGCCCACCGAGCGTCACGCTCGTCCCGAAGGCCCCCCAGGGGATGTCCCAGGGCCGGGAGATCGGCACGAGGACCACGGCGGCGCCCGCGAGCCCCCAGGCGATGAGGCCGAGCGGGTCGACGTCGCCCCCGAAGCCGTCGCTCATGAGGAAGTAGCCCGCGGAGCAGGCCGCGGCGAGGAGGGCCAGGATCAGCCCGATGCCGTCCAGGCTCATCCCGTGCCAGACCTCGACGACGACGGCGAGCCCGACCAGAACGATCACCGCCCCCGCGTACGCCGAGCGCGGCAGCCGTACCTGCCTGACGAGCCGCACCCAGAACACGACGAGCACCGGCGAGGAGTACTCCAGCAGGAGCACCACCCCGACGGGGAGCCGCGAGATGGCCAGGAAGAACAGCGCCTGGACCCCCGCCACCGCGATCAGCGCGTACGCGGCGAAGAACCCTCGCCTGCCCGGAGGGACGCGCAAAGCCTTCGGCCGGAACGCGGCGAGGACCACGATGAGCAGGACGGCCGCGCCCGCCATCCTCACCCACACCGCCTGCAGGGGCGTCAGACCGCCCGCGCCGACGAACTTCGCCATGGACCCGGAGAAACCGAAGCACCAGGCCGACCCGACCGCCACAGCCAGCGCCGCGCGCCTCATCTGCCACCATCCCCGTAATTACCGTTAGATGGTTTTGATGCTGTCATAGGGCGAATGGTGAGATCAAGGCGCGACCGTACGTTGAGACGGCTTTTAGGGCAGTCCCACGCGGCGCACCCACTATGACCTCGTACGCTGCGATAGTGAGGATCTTCGTCGCTCGGCTGGCCGGAACTCCGGTCTTCGACCCCGCCGGCGACCAGATCGGGCGGATCCGGGACGTCGTGGTCGCCATCCGCGCCCAAGATCCGCCCCGCGTACACGGCCTGGTCGTCGAGGTCCAGCCGCGACGGCGCGTGTTCCTGCCCATCACCCGGCTGCAGAACATCGAGGCCGACGCCGTCGTCTTCACGGGCAGCATCAACCTGCGGCGCTTCGAGAAGCACGCGACCGAGTCCCTGGCCATCGGAGAGCTGCTCGACCTGACCGTGGAGGTCGGCGGCGAGAGGGTCACCGTGCTCGACCTCGCCATGGAGCGCAGCAAGAGCGGCGAGTGGCTGATCACCAAGGTCGCGGTGATGCGCGGCGGTGCCGCGCGCGGGCTCCGCCGCAGGCGCGGCGAGACGCTGGTCGTGAACTGGTCGGAGGTCGGCGGGTTCGGCGCCGTGCAGAAGGACCAGGGGGCCGCGAATTTGCTGGCCGCCTTCGAGGAGACGCGCCCCGCCGACCTCGCCAACGCCCTGCGCCACCTGCCCGACAAGCGCCGGGCGGAGGTCGCCGCCGCGCTGGACGACGACCGGCTCGCCGACGTGCTTGAGGAACTGCCCGAACGCGACCAGATCGGCATCCTGAGCCGCCTGGACGCCGAGCGCGCCGCCGACGTGCTCGCTGCCATGGACCCCGACGACGCCGCCGACCTGCTTCAGGACCTGCCGCCCGGACAGGCCGAGGCGCTGCTGACGCGCATGGAGCCCCGCGAGGCCGCGCCCGTCCGGCGCCTGCTGACGTACGCCGAGAACACCGCGGGCGGCATGATGACCAGCGAGCCCGTGGTGCTGCCGCCCCACGCGACGATCGCCGAGGCCCTCGCCGAGATCCGCCGTCAGGACATCACCCCGGCGGTCGCCGCGCAGGTGTACGTCACCCGGCCTCCGGTCGAGACGCCCACCGGCAAGTACCTGGGCGTGGCCCACTTCCAGCGGCTGCTGCGCGAACCGCCCTCCACGCTGGTGGGCGGCGCGATCGACAACACGATCGACCCGATCCGCCCGGACCTGTCCCTCCACGGCGTCACGTCGTACCTCGCCACCTACAACCTGGTGGCCGCCCCGGTGGTGGACGAGCTCGGACGGCTCGTCGGGGCCGTCACGGTGGACGACGTGCTCGACCACCTGCTGCCCCCCGACTGGCGCGAGCGCGACGAGCAGACACCGGGGCCCAACGGACCGGACGACCGCACGCCCGAACCCGTACGGCCGGACGACCGCACGCCCGAATCCAGGCGGCCGGACCCGGACGAGGGCACGCCCGGGGTGACCGGTGGCGGTTAATCGGCTGGACCAGCCCCGGGAGCTCCGCCGCATCATCCGCCCGCACTACGACCCAGAAGCGTTCGGACGCCTGTCCGAGCAGATCGCGCGCTTCCTGGGCACGGCGCGCTTCCTGGTCTACATGACCGGGTTCATCGCGGTCTGGGTGACCTGGAACGCGCTGGCGCCCAGGAGCCTCGCCTGGGACCCCTACCCGTTCATCTTCCTCACGCTGATCCTGTCCCTTCAGGCCTCGTACGCCGCTCCGCTGATCCTTCTCGCGCAGAACCGCCAGGCCGACCGCGACCGCGTGCAGAGCGAGCAGGACAGGATGACCACCGAGCGCAACCAGACCGAGGTCGAGTACCTCACGCGGGAGATCGCCGGGCTGCGCCTTGCCCTCGGCGACCTGGCCACCCGCGACTACATCAGGGGCGAGCTGGAGCGTCTGCTGGACGAAATACGCGAGTCCCCCCCAGAGCGGGGTCAGGCCGACACCTGAGGGAAGAACTTCGTGAGCATGTCGGCGCACTGCCGCAGCTCCTCCTCGTCGAGCAGGTCGAGGAACTGCCCCCGTACGGCGCGAAGGTAGGTGGGGGTGGCCTCGGAGAGACGTTGGTCACCCGCTTTGGTGAGCACGGCGAACAGACCCCGCGCGTCGCTGGCGCAGGCCTCGCGCTCGACCAGCCCGTCGCGCTGGAGGCGGTCGATGAGCCGCGTCAGCCCGCTGCGGGACAGCAGCACCCGCTCGGCCAGATCGTTCATGCGCAGCCTGCGCCCCGCGGTCTCGGAGAGCTGGAGCAGCACGTCGTAGGCGGCCGGCGCCAGATCGTGCCGGCTCAGCAGCTCGCCCTCAAGACTCCGGGTTATGTGGACCTGGGCCCGCTGGACCTTGCGCCAGACGATGAGCTGCTGCGGGGTGATCTCCGCCGTCATGGACGTCACGCGGTCATCCTAGAAGGTTGCATAAGCGCGTACACCTCCCTCTTAGGCTCTCTTGGCCCCTACCAGAGGGTGCGGAGTTCGTCGGATCGGTCCTGGGTTCGTAGCATGGATCCATGGCACCAACCCCTGAATTGGTGACGGCCGCGTTGGCGACGGTCAACGACCCGGAGATCCGCCGGCCGATCACCGACCTTGACATGGTCAAGAGCGTCGATATCTCCCCGGACGGGGTGGTGCGAGTCGGGGTCTACTTGACCGTCGCGGGCTGCCCCATGCGCGACACCATCACCCGCGAGGTGACCGCCGCCGTCTCCAAGGTCGACGGTGTCACCGGCGTCCAAGTTGATCTCGACGTCATGAGCACCGAGCAGCGCAAGACCCTGCAGACCAAGCTGCGCGGCAACCGGGGGCCCGAGAAGGAGATCCCGTTCGCCAAGCCGGGCTCGCTGACCCGGGTCTTCGCCGTCGCGAGCGGCAAAGGCGGGGTCGGCAAGTCGTCGGTCACCGTCAACCTCGCGGCCTCGATGGCGGCCTCGGGTCTCAAGGTCGGCGTCCTGGACGCGGACATCTACGGCCACTCCGTCCCCCGCATGCTCGGAGTGGGCGACCGTCCGACCAAGGTCGAGGACATGATCATGCCGCCGGTGGCGCATGACATCAAGGTGATCTCGGTCGGCATGTTCAAGCCCCCGGGCAACAGCCCGGTGGTCTGGCGCGGGCCGATGCTCGACCGGGCGCTGCACCAGTTCCTCGCCGACGTCTACTGGGGTGACCTCGACGTCCTCCTCATGGACCTGCCCCCGGGCACGGGCGACATCGCGATCTCGGTGGCGCAGCGCATGCCCGGCGCGGAGATCCTCGTCGTGACCACCCCGCAGCAGGCCGCGGCGGAGGTCGCGGAGCGGGCCGGGTCCATCGCCACGCAGACCCACCAGCAGATCGCCGGCGTCATCGAGAACATGGCCTGGCTCCCCTGCCCGCACTGCGACGAGCGCATCGCGGTCTTCGGGGAGGGCGGTGGCCAGACCGTCGCCGACGGGCTGACCCGCACCCTCGGGTCCCGTGTCCCGCTGCTCGGCCAGGTCCCGATCGACCTGCGCCTGCGCGAGGGGGGCGACAACGGCAAGCCGCTCGTGCTCACCGACCCCGACTCTCCGGCCGCGACCGAGCTCCGGCGGATCGCCGAAAGCCTGAGCAAGAAGTCGGGGAGCATCAAGGGCCTCCAGCTCGGGCTGTCCCCTTCCGGCCGCTGAAGCCCCGCAAGGGGGCTCCCAGGGCGCCGCACACGAAATACCACAGCACAGGGCGCTCCACGTGAAAGAGGGCCGTCCCAGTGAAGGGACGGCCCTCTTTCACATGTTCTCGAAAGGCTCAGGTCGCCTCGGAGTCGTACGGCGGGATCTCGCCGTACCCCAGCTCGCCGGCGCCCGCCGTCGCATAGGAGCCGACGGGGGAATAGGAGTCCGGGGAGTTCTCGGCGGCCGGCCGGTTCCAGTCGTCCTCCAGATCCTGCAGGAGGTGCTTCCTGACGAAGTTCTTCGGATGCAGGTCGGTGGGGTCGAAGTTGGCGAACTCGGGACCGAGGTTGTCCTGGAGGTCGGCCTTGGCGTTGTTGGCCATCTGACGGACCTGACGCAGCATGCCACCCGCCTGCTTGGCGGCCTGGGGAAGCTTCTCAGGCCCGAAGACGAGCAGGGCGATGACCACGAGTGCCAAGACCTCAGGCCAGCCGAGTCCGAACACGTGATCTCCTACGCTCTCCTACGCCGACGCCTGCCGTTGACCGGGACCGTCCAACAGCGACCTGGCTACCTCTCAGACTAATACGCCGGTCCGGCAATGGGCACCAAACAGGACACCCGATCACGACGGCTGCGGCGTCGGGACCGGAACCGCGTCGATGATCACGGTGGCGGTCTTCTCCTGTCCACCACGCTGGTACTTGACGGTCACCTTGTCGCCGGGCGCCTTGCTCCTGATCGTGACGATCAGCTCGGACGGCTGGGTCATGGGCGTGCCGTCGATCTCCAGGATGACGTCGCCCGCCTTCAGGCCCGCCTTGTCGGCCGGGCCACCGGGGATCACCGGCTCCTGCCCCTGCTGCGTGGCGGTGGCGATGCGGACCCCGTCGCCCTGGTAGTTCTCGTCGAGCTGGACGCCGATGCGGGACTTCTTGGCCGAACCGGTGGTGACCAGCTCCTCGGCGATCCGCCGCACGTGGTTGACCGGGATGGAGAAGCCCAGCCCGATGCTGCCGCTCTGCGCGCCGAACGAGCTGTTGCCGAGCGTCGCGATGGCGGAGTTGACGCCGATCACCTCGCCGGCGGCGTTCACGAGCGGGCCGCCCGAGTTGCCCGGGTTGATCGCCGCGTCTGTCTGGATGGCGTTGATGAACGAGGACTCGGACCCGCTCTCGCCGCCCGCGGTCACCGGACGGTTGAGCGAGCTGACGATGCCCGTCGTCACGGTGCCGGTGAGCCCGAGGGGCGAGCCGATCGCGATGACGGGATCGCCCACCACGACCCGGTCGGAGTTGCCCAGGACGATCTCGGGGGCGCCGAAGGTCTGGTCGGGCTTGACCACCGCGATGTCGGAGCTCGGGTCACGCCCGACGATCTTGCCGTTGGTCGTCTTCTTGGTGCTGAAAGTCACCTTGATGTTGCCGGTCTGCGCCGCCGCGGCCACCACGTGGTTGTTGGTGACGATGTAGCCGCCCTTGATCAGGAAGCCGGAGCCGGTGCCCGCCTCGCTGTTGCCCTTGACGTCGAGCGAGACCACGCTCGGGAGGACCCGTGAGGCGACGCCCGCCACCGAGTCGGGCGCGCGGTTGACGATCGCGCCCGTCGGCGTGCCGAGGCTGTAGGTGGGGTCGACGCCCGAGCCGTTGCGGGTGAGGAGGTAGGTGCCGACGCTTCCGGCCGTGGAGGCCACGAGGGCGATCACGACGGCGAGGGCCGCGAGGATCCCGGTCTTCGGCGCCCGCGCGCCCGCCTGCTCCGTGCGGGGGGCGCCGGGGGGCGGGGCCCAGCCAGGACCCATGCCGAAGGGGTTGATCGGAGGGGGCGGAGTCGGCCCGTATGGGCCGACGGGCGAGGGAGGGAGGGGCCCGCCGGACGGGTTGCCCCAGCCGAACATCCCCTCGTCGCCACCGTGGCGCGGCGCGTCGGACGCGAACGGGATCGGCCCGGTGCTGTCGGTGCCGAAGGGGTCGCGCCCCGCGTCAGCGGCGGGGGCGAAGGGGTCACGGCCCGCACCGCCCGCGGGGGTGAAGGGATCGTGCCCTCCACCGCTCGCCGCGAAGGGGTTGGGCCCGGTGAACGCGTCGGGCCCGCTGGCGGGCCACCCCTCGGAGGCGGGCAGGAACTCTGGTCTGACGCGCATCCCGCTGGAGCCGGTGGACCCCGACGCCGAGCCTTCCCAGGAATGCTGGGAGGGATCGGCCACGTCCCCTGAGTCGAAGGTACGTGTCTCGTCGGTCATCGAACGCTCACTCCCGAGGCCAGTCAACGTGGGCTACGCCAGATTCTCGCTCGGACCCCATACGAGCGCCGTAAGCCCACGGCGCCCGACAGGGTCCATCCGATCGTATGCCCGCGTCGCCGTGAACGGCACGGACGGGGGGAGTGACGGGCCGTGTCCCCGGGTCAGGGTTGCCGGGAGGTGGAGCCCGCGCGCCCCGGCAGCACCGAACCGGCCGGAGTGGTGGTGCGGTGCTGGTTGGCGAACATCTCGACCGGCGGAGCCGACGGCCTGCTGTCGGAGCCTCCCACCATGAACAGCGTGCCGAGCGCGACGGCGGCCGACGCGACGCCGACCGCCACATAACCCGCCCGGCGGTTGCCCCCCGAGCGTCCCGGCCCCGAGAACCCGCCGCTGCGCCGCGGCCTGTTGTCGATCGGGGCGCTGGTCAGAGAATAGGTCGGGTTCGGAAACGGACGCACCCGCGGCGGGAGCGGCCCGCCTGGCTCGGACATCCGCAGAAGGGACATCGTGAGATCCGCCGGGACGGCGGGCGGGTCGAGTGATCGAAGACGGCTTTTGAGCGCCCTGATCGCGTCGAGCTCGGCGCGGCAGTCCGCGCAGAACGTCAGATGCGCCAGAGCACGTTCTCGCTCGGCGTGACCAAGCTCACCGTCAATGAGCGCGGAAGCGCGCTCTCCGAGATGGCTCATGCTCCCTCCCTGCTAACGGTCGGGGGGAGTTCGTCGCGACGGGGTGCCCGGTGTTCGAGTGCCTCCCGCAACTGGCTGCGACCGCGATGGATGCGGCTGCGCACGGTGCCCAGCTTGACGCCTAGCGTCGCCGCGATCTCCTCATAGGACAGGCCCTCGATGTCGCACAGCACCACGGCCGCGCGGAACTCGGGCTGGAGCGCGTCGAGGGCCGCCTGGATGTCGGGCTCCAGCTGGGAGTCGTCGAACACCTGGGCCGGTGACGGCTCACGCCCGCGCAGACGCTCGGCGGCGTCGTCGCCGAGCCCCTCGAACCGGATGCGCTGCCTGCGCCGCGCCATGTCCAGGAAGAGGTTCGTGGTGATGCGGTGAAGCCATCCCTCGAAGGTGCCCGGGGTGTAGCTGGACAGCGAACGGAACACCCGGACGAAGACCTCCTGAGTGAGGTCCTCGGCGTCGTGGATGTTGCCGGTGAGCCTGTAGGCCAGCCGGTAGACGCGCGCCGAATGGTCGCGGACGACCTCCTCCCATGTCGGGGGTGTCCAGCCCCCATCGGGCAGCCGGGGGTCTCCCCCCGGGAACGCGCTATCGGGAGTATCAGCCTGGTGGTAGTCGTCCACCAGCACTCCTCTCTCCGGGACCACCGCTACAGCCATAGTGCCTGCTTTCGCCCCTTCCTGCGTACCCACGAACCAACGAGGCCGGACTGTGTTCTTTGACGCCCTTGAACAAAGGTCGTTCAAAGCGTGCAACGTACCCGTTGTGGCGTGAGTTCCCGTTCGGCCCCGACTCCCCTAGGCTGCGACCAATACGTGCGTACGGCGAAAGCGGGGAGGGAGAGGCCGATGGCCCCGACGCCGACTGATCCGGTGGAGGCCACGCTGGCCTACGCGGAGGAGTTCCATCCCGAAGACGAGGTGCTGCGCGCCGCGAGGCGGCGTGGCATCGAGGTCGGGGCCGTTCCCATCCTGCCCGGCGGCGGCGCGGCGCTGTGCTTCATGGCGACCGCGATCAGCGCGAGGTCCGTGGTCGAGGTCGGCACCGGATGCGGTGTCTCGGGACTGTGGCTGCTGCGCGGCATGCGTCCGGACGGCACGCTGACCAGCGTCGACGCCGAGCCCGAGCACCAGCGGCTGGCCCGCCAGACCTTCGCCGAGGCGGGGTTCTCCGGCAGCAAGATCCGCCTGATCGGCGGGCGTGCCCTGGACGTGCTCCCCCGGCTCGCCGACGGCGGCTACGACCTGGTGTTCTGCGACGCCGCCAAGCAGGAGTACGGCGACTACCTGGCCGAGGCCGTACGCCTGCTGCGGCTGGGGGGCATCGTCGCCTTCGACAACGCGCTGTGGCACAACCGGGTGGCCGACCCGGCGCAGCGCGATCCCGACACCGTCGCGATCCGCGAGCTGGGCAAGCTGATCAAGGCGGACGAGCGGCTGCGTGCCCTGATGATGCCCCTGGGCGACGGGCTGCTCGCCGCCATAAAGATCGCGAACTAGCCGTGATCGGTGGCCGGCCGTGATCGCGAACTAGCCGTGGTCGAAAGCTTGACGCCGCCCGGGAACTACGAGGACGCCCCCCGCCCGAGCCACTCCAGCAGGAGGCGGGCGCCGAACCCGGTGGCGCCCTTGGTCAGGATGCCGTCGTCGGTGGTGCTTCTGGACACTCCCGCGATGTCGAGGTGGGCCCATCGCCGCCCGCCGGTGAACTCCCGCAGGAACAGGGCCGCGGTGACGGCGCCCGCGCCGTACTTGCCCTCGGCGTCGATGTTCGACAGGTCGGCCACCGGGGAGTCGAGCGCCGGGCGGTAGTCCTCGATCAGTGGCATGCGCCACAGGGGGTCGCCGGACGCCCTGCCGGCCTCCAGCAGCTCCTTGACCAGATCGTCGCTTGAGGAGAAGACCGCGCCGATGTCGCGCCCGAGGGCGATGCCGATGGCCCCGGTCAGCGTGGCGAGGTCGACCACGGTGTCGGGGTCGAGGACCTCGTGCGCGTACGCCAGGGCGTCGGCGAGCACCAGCCTGCCCTCGGCGTCGGTGTTGAGCACCTCGACGGTGCGGCCGCCGTAGTGGGTGATCACGTCGCCGGGCCGCTGGGCCGAGCCGGAGGGCATGTTCTCGGCGGCGGCGATCAGGCCGGTGACCCGGGTGCGCACGCCCAGGTCGCGAAGCGCGCCGAGGACGGCGATCACCACCGCGCCGCCCGCCATGTCGGTCTTCATGAACTTCATGCCGTCGGTGGGTTTGAGGGACAGGCCGCCGCTGTCGAAGGTGATGCCCTTGCCCACCAGCACGACGTGGGTGCCGTCGGCGTCGGCGGGCTCGTACGACAGCTGGATGAGCCGGGGCGGGCTCGCCGAACCCTGGCCGACCGCGAGGATGCCCCCGAAGCCCTCCGAGGAGAGCTGGTCGGGCGCCCAGACCTTGGAGGTAAGACCCGAACGCTCGGCGACCTCGACGGCCCGGTCGGCCAGCCAGGCGGGGGTCTTCTCGGAGGACGGCATGTTGGACAGATCGCGGGCGAGGGCCGTGGCGCGGGCCACCACCTCGGCGCGGGCGACGGCCGGCCTGGCCTCCTCTGGACCGGAGAAGCGGATCTCCTCGACGGCCCTGGTGCGGCTCGCGCCGATCCTCATGGTGTACGAGGCGAGCAGGGCGCCTTCGGCCAGGGCCGACCACCCCGGCTCTCCTACGTCACGCGGGAGGGTGACGTCGATCGAGCGACGCCCCTTGGCACGGCGCGCGACGGCGGCGCCCGCCTTTCGCAGCGCGCGAGGCGTGCCGTCGCCGACGCCGTAGAGGAGCACCCGGCGCACAGTGTTCCCGCGGGCCACAGGCACCTCGACGACCTCGCCGGGCTCACCCTTGGACTCGTGCTGGGCCAGCAGCGCCGGGACCGGTACGGGAAGCTCCACGTCCGCGGAGAGATCGCTACGGAAGGGGACGGCGAGCAGGTCGGCGTCCTGCGCCGGGGGGTCGATGAATCGCAGCGCGGTCTCAATGGGCATGGTGGTCCTCCCCTGCCTGGAAGTGCGACAGCCCCGGCATGGGGGCGCGCGGCCCGGCCGCCGGGGCCGTCAAGTCGCCTGTGTCGGTGGGTTGTGTCAGGGGTATGTCAGCCGACGACGTTCTTCAGAGCGTCGCCAAGGGCTCTGGCCTCGTCTGGTGAGAGCTCGACGACGAGTCGCCCGCCACCCTCGAGAGGGACCCGCATGACAATGCCCCGTCCTTCCTTGGTGACCTCCAGCGGACCGTCGCCGGTCCGCGGCTTCATCGCCGCCATGCGTGTATCCCTTCCTGCCTCGGCCTGCGCGATGCCGGCTCGCGCCTGTCCGCGCCCGGCCGCCCGCCGCTTTCACGTCTTCTGTGACGTCCCATTATCCCGCCTCGCGAGCGCGCATGGGTAACGATCTCCTCCCAGAATGCGTTGTCCGGGGCCCTTGCGCCGATCAAACTGGTCTATGTGAACGCCCGCGCCGCGCTTTTCGACCTCTACGGAGACCACCTGCGCATCCGTGCGGGAAGGGCGTCCGTGGCCGCTCTGGTCCGGCTGCTCGCCCCGCTGGACATCGCCCCGCCGGCCGTCCGCACCGCGATCTCCCGCATGGTGCGGCAGGACTGGCTCGTCCCTGTGCGGCTCTCTCAGGGGCCCGGGTACGCGCTGACGCCCAAGAGCGTCCGGCGCCTTGACGAGACCGCCGTGCGCATCTACCGCACCGCCTCGGACCCGTGGGCGGGGCGCTGGCACGTGCTCGTCCTCCAGCCCGTACGGGAGCGGGCGACGCGTGAGCGGCTCCGTGCCGACCTGTCCTTCCTCGGTTACGCTCCCTTGTCAGAAACCACCTGGATCGGGCCGAGGGCCTCACCGGAGCTGGACACCCTGCTCGACGACCAGCGGGTGTCCGCCGACCGGTTCGAGAGCACCCTCGACGGCGACCCCCTTGAGCTCGTCACCCGCGCGTGGGACCTGCGCGCCATAGCCCGCGCCTACGAGGAGTGGATGGAGCAGGCGGCCGGCCTGGTCGGCTCGCTGCCCCGGGACGCCCCCGACGACCAGGTCTTCGCCGTCCGTAGCAAACTGGTCCACGGGTGGCGGAACTTCCTGTTCCGCGACCCGGGCCTTCCGCCGGAGCTCCTGCCCCCGGCCTGGCCCGGTGACCAGGCCCGCGCCTACTTCGAGCAGGAGGCGGCCCGGCTGCTGCCGGCGGCGTCCGCCTTCGTCGACCACAACCTGGACAAGGGAGTCCACTGATGGATCAGCGACCCGACCTCCCCTCCACCGCGCCCGAGAGCGCGCCGACCGGCACGACGGCGCCGGCCCCGGGGCCGGCGTCCTCCTCTCCGAACGCGGACGAGCACGGGCACGAGCACGTCCTGTACTCCGTCGAGGACGGCGTCGCGACGATCACACTGAACCGCCCTGACGCCATGAACGCTCTGACGATCTTGATGAAGGCCGCCCTGCTGGAGGCGCTGGAGCGGGCCCGCGACGACGCCGGCGCGAGGGCGGTGCTGCTGACGGGCGCGGGGCGCGGCTTCTGCGCCGGTCAGGACCTGCGCGAGCACGCCGGCAACCTCGAAGCGGGCGTGGGTCTCGACAACACCGTCCGGGCCCACTACAACCCGATCATCCTGACGATCACGGGCATGGGCAAGCCGGTGATCGCCGCCGTCAACGGCATCGCCGCCGGCGCGGGCGCCTCACTGGCCTTCGCCTGCGACTTCCGGGTCACGGCCGACGGCGCGAAGTTCGCCATGGCCTTCAGCGGCATCGGCCTCGCCCCCGACTCGGGAGCCTCCTGGACGCTCCCGAGGCTCGTCGGCCCGGCCAGGGCGCGCGAGCTGCTGGTGCTGGGCGAGCCTGTGGGGGCCGCCAGGGCGCTGGAGCTCGGCATGGTGACCTCCGTCGTGCCCGCCGGGGAGCTGACCGCCCGCGCCCGCGAGCTGGCCGTACGGCTCGCACAGGGGCCCACGGTGGCCTACGGGGCGATCAAGCAGGCGCTCGACTTCTCGGCCGCGCACTCCCTGGAGGACTCCCTGGAGGTGGAGGCCGATCTTCAGGACGCCTGCGCCAAGTCGGAGGACCACCACAACGCCACCCGGGCCTTCCTCGCCAAGGAACGCCCGGTCTTTTCCGGCCGCTGACCCACGGCGGGCGTCAGGCGACGCTGTCGCGCACCCAGCATTCGGCCACGTGGTCGTTGACCAGGCCGATCGCCTGCATCAGGGCGTAGGCCGTGGTCGGGCCGACGAAGCGGAAGCCGTGGCGCTTCAGCTCCTTGGCCAGGGCCTTGGACGCCGCCGACGTCGCGGGCACGTCGGCGAGCGTCTTCGGCATGGGCGCGGCCGGGTCGGCGTACCGCCAGACCAGCTCGGAGACGCCTCCGGGAAGCTCGGCGGCGGCGCGGGCGTTGGCGATCGCCGCCTCGATCTTGGCCCGGTTGCGGACGATGCCGGCGTCGGCCAGCAGCCGCTCGACGTCGGGCTCGCCGAACGCGGCGACGGCGGGGATGGAGAAGCCGGCGAAGGCCGCGCGGAAGTTCTCGCGCTTGCGCAGGATCGTCAGCCAGGACAGGCCCGACTGGAACGCCTCCAGGGTCAGCCGCTCGAACACCAGGTCGTCGCCGCGTACGGGCCGCCCCCACTCTTCGTCGTGGTAGCGGATGTAGTCGGGCGCGGTGGTCACCCAGCCGCAACGCACAAGCTCAGGGGTCACAGCCCCCGAGGTTACAAGCTCGCGGGCGAAGGCTCACAGGCCGAGGGGTCAGCGGGCCTCTTCCGCCTCGGTGCGGCCGCCCGTCGCGACGCCGCCCCCGTTGGACGCCGAGTGCTTCCCGGGGGGGCTCTTGGGCTCCCCGAAAGCGGTCCCGCTCGCGGGCTCCTCGGACGCGCTCTCGGCCTTGCCGGAGGAGCTCGCTTCCTTGGCATCCGAGGGGAGTTCCCGGGAGGGCTCCTTGGACCCTTCCGAGGGGAGTTCTCCGGAGGGCTCCTTGGACCCATCCGGGGCGAGCTCCGGTGAGGGGTCCGATTCCTTCGCGGAGTCGGCGTCCTCGGGCTTTTCCTTCGCGGAGTCGGTGTCCTCGGGCTCGCCCGGCGTCCCGGGCGGGTCGGTGTCCTCGCCGGGAACCTGGACCAGGCCGGGGGCCGGGGTGATGGCGTCGAAGAGGTTCTGGTGCGCGCCCGCCGCCGTTCCCTCCCCTCCTGCGACGCCGGGCGGGTGCTCCGCCGTCGCGAAAGGACCCGCGGCGAGCTCCTGCTCCGTCGCGGGCTCCGACGGATCGGGCGCCCAGGACGGCCGCGCGTACGACTCCTGGCGAGCCTGGAGGCGACCCGCGAGCAGCTCGGCGACGCGCTGCTCCAGCACGGCGATGTGGGTGTCACGCTCGCCGATGGCCGTCGCGGCCCGCTGCAACGTCTCGTCGACGCTCGGGGTGTGGTACCCGACGAGGCTCACCGGCAGCTGCAGCGCCATGAAGTCGACGGCGGTCAGCTGCCCGGGCTCGGGAAGGTCGAGGGGCGGCACATCGGGGGCGAACTCCGTCAGCTCGCCACCGCGCCCCTGCGAGACCATCACCACGCAAAACAGCACGGCGAGCGCGGCGACGGCGAGTAGGACCAGCACATACGAATCGTGCCACATCGGTGCCTTTGAGCGCGCCCACTTGCCCCGGTGCCTTGATCCGCCCGCGCATTGGAACGTACGCGGAAGCATGTGGCACCATCGGCGCATGACGCCCGTACTCGTTACCGGCCCCGACGGGCCCCTGGACGCCTCCTGGGTGGAGGCGGGCTCGGCCTCCGAGGTCGAGCGGCACGCCCGCGCGGGCCGTACGGTCGTGGTGACCCTTTCGGGGGACGAGAACACGCAGCTCGCGACGGCGGCGGTGTTCGCCTGGCTCGGGGCCCGCGTGTTCCGCACCGACCACCAGGAGCAGGTGCGGCTGGCGATCGACATGACCGAGTCGCTGGCCGGGCGGCGGCCCCCGGAGCTAGCTCGGCGCGGCCTCGCCTAGCTCCTCGGCGTGGGGGGTCAGGGGACGGCCCGGCCTCTCCAGGTGGTGCAGCGCCTCCTCGACCGTGGTGGTCCAGGAGATCGCGTCGAAGACGTTGGGGCGGGTGAACCCCTCGTCGTACATGCCGTCGACGAGCCGGCGGAGCGGGGAGTACAGGCCCCACGGGTCCAGGATCACCAGCGGCTTGTCATGCAGGCCGAGCGTGCGCGAGGTCCAGATCTCGAAGAGCTCCTCCAGCGTGCCGATGCCGCCGGGCAGGACCAGGAACGCGTCCGACCTGGCGTCCATGACGCCCTTGCGCTCGCGCATGTCGGTCGTGATGATCAGCTCGTCGGAGTCGGTGTCCGCGATCTCCAGGTCGACCAGCGCCTGAGGCATCACGCCGACCGTGCGGCCTCCGGCCTCCCGCGCGGCACGGGCCACCGCGCCCATGCAGGACACCACGGCGCCGCCGCTGACGAGCGTGTGCCCGCGCCGGCCCAGCTCCGTGCCGACCTCGGTGGCGAGGTCGATGTACTTCCCGTCGATCTTCTGGCTGGAGGCACAGAACACACAGATCGCCATATCCACGCCGGTAACCCTACACAGACCTTCTCGTCCGGAAAGGGGCGGCGACTGATCATTCGTCCCCCCGCTTCAGCCGCCGCGCAGTTCGCGGAGGAGGGCGGCGCCGCGGTTCTCCAGGTGCCGCAGGCCGAGGCGCCGGTGCGTGTCCCGGTCCGCCTCCGCGTGGTGGAGCGCGCCGGCGGTGTCGCCCGTCGCGCGCTTCAGCCTGGCGACGACGTCGTGCAGGGCGCCCCACGAGACGCAGCCCGTGCCGAGCGTCACCAGCTCGCCGGCGATGGGCTCCAGCTCGGCCAGCAGGCAGTAGGGGTCGGGACGGCTGATCCTGGTGGCGACGAGGCCCCACTGCCAGGTCACGAACTGCCATGACCAGTCCCGCTCCGCCTTGACGCCCCAGCGGTCGATCAGCCGGTGCGCCAGCGCCTCCTCCCCGGCCTCGACCGCGGCGAGCACGGCGGTCGGCCGCAGCAGCCGGTTGGAGTCGTCGGCGCCGGCGTCGACCAGTCCCCGTACGTGCGCGCCCTGCCGTCCCCGGCACCAGTCGGAGAAGAACGCGTAGATCAGCTTGAGGGGGTCGGCCCCCCACAGGCTGGTGCGGCGGTAGCTGCCGGTGCCCATCGCGGCCAGCCGGTCGGCCTCCGGCCAGTCGCCGCCGAGCATGGCCCGGCCCACCGCGGCGAAGGTCACCTGCGCCTCGATCTCGGGCATCCGGACCTCGGCGGTCATCCGCAGGCAGCGCGCCAGCTCGGCGTCGTAGTCGGCGAGCATGCCGGCCCGCAGGAGCGCGGGCATCCGGTGCAGGCGGGCGATGATCTCGGTGACGCGGGGCAGGCCCGGGAGCGTGAGGATCTCCTCTGCCGCCCGGTGGTGCTCCTCGTCGTGCTCGGGCGTCCACGCGGTGATGACGAAGTTGTTGAGCGTGCGTGCCAGCAGCCTCGGGTCGCCGATCCCGCGCGCCAGCTCGACGGCCTCCGCCGCGTGCCGCCGCCCCTCGTCGCGGCGTTCTCCGTAGTACAGCTCCACCCCGAGCGTGCCGAGCAGTTCGGCGCGCCGGAACGCCAGCTCGGGGGCCAGCCTGGCGAGCTGGTCCTCCAGCACGCCCACCATGCCCTGGTCCACGACTCCGTAGGAACGCCAGTTCCACAGCGTGACCCCGCCGAACACCGTCGCGGCCTCGATCACGGCGGCGTCGTCGCCCAGGCGGCCGGCCAGCGTCACGGTCTCGTCCAGTGCGACGCGGGCCCCGAGCACGTTCCCGGTCACCCGGCGCGCGCGGCCGAGCTCGATCAGGAGCGTGCAGCGGGTCGAGGCGGAGTCCGGCGCGGACGGGTCGAGCGAGGCGAGCGCCTGCTCCCAGAACATGACCGCCTCGTCGTAGGCGAGCCGGTCGGCGGCCTGCCTGGCCGCCTGGGCCGCGTACGACGTCGCCTTCTCCGAGTAGCCGACCCGCGCGGCCATCCCGAAGTGGTGGGCCAGCACCGGCAGCCGCGAGGCAAGGTCCCCCCGGGCCAGGGTCTCGATCGCCTCGCCGACCCTGCCGTGGAGCTGCGCCCGCTGCAGCCGGCTCAGCCTGGCGTACAGCGCCTCCCTGACCAGGGCGTGCGAGAAGCGGTAGTCCCACCCGCCGTCGACCTCGATGAGGAGCCCGGTGGCGACCGCGGGCTCAAGCAGCATCATCAGCCGTGCGCCGCCGATGCCCGTGGCGGTCTCCAGCACGGCCGAGTCGACGTCCCTGCCGATCACCGCGGCGGCCCGCAGCAGGGTCTGGGAGTCCTCGGGCAGGCGCGACACGCGCTGGGTGATGACGTCGCTGACGCCGTCGGGCACCGCCAGCGCGACCACGTCCTCCACGGCCACCTGGTCGAGAGAGTGGACGCTGGCCAGCAGGCGCAGCAGCTCGCCGAGGAAGAACGGGTTCCCGCCGGTGCGGTCGCGCAGGGCGTCCGCGAGTTCCGGGCTGGCGGCCGCCTGGTCGACGTCGTCCAGGTAGTCGGCGATCTGCTCGGAGGTGAGCGCGGTGACGCCCATCCTCTCGGTACCGCGCTGCCGGGTCAGCTCACCGAGGGCGTCGGCCAGCGGCTCCGGGGCCCTGCCGGACTCCGGGCGCATGGTCGCGAGCACGAGCAGCGGCATCCGGTGCAGATCCCCGCCGAGGAAAGTCAGCAGTTTCAGGGACGCGGCGTCCGCCCAGTGGACGTCGTCCATGAGGATCAGCGCGGGCGATGTGGCCGTCAGCTGCCCGAGCGTCTTGCCCACGGCGTCGTAGAGCAGGAACCGCGCCGTGTCCGGGTCGCCCGTGTCGGCCGCACGGTCGACGCCCGAAAGCGAGGCGACGACCTTCGACGGCTCACCGGAGCCCGTGCCGTCCAGCTCCTGGAGCGCCTGGAGCCACGGCCAGAACGCGGGGACGCCGCTGCCCTCGGCGCACCGGCTCCAGGCCACGGTGATGCCCCGCTCGGCGGCGAGCCCCGCGGCCGCCTCGGCCAGCCGGGTCTTTCCGATGCCCGACTCGCCGCTGACCAGGAGCACCCCGCCGGTCCCGCGCCCGAGGTCGTCCAGCCGCTCCCTGATGCGGCGCAGATAGGGTTCGCGGCCGACGAGCCTCGGCGGGCGCCGGCCGCCCGCACCCGGCTCCGGTTCCCCGGCCGCGGGCGCCGGGGGCGTGGGGCCCTCCTCCTGCCCTGCCCCCCGGGTCCGGCCGGCAGGGGAAACGCGGACGGCGGACGCGACGGCCGGGGCCGCCGCGGACGGCCAGGTGCCGGCGAGCGTCTCGTCCTGTTCGAGGATCGCCCGTTCGAGGCGGCGCAGCTCCGGGCTCGGGACCAGCCCGAGCTCCTCGCCGAGCATGACGCGGCAGCGCTGGTAGCTGGACAGCGCCTCGGCTTGCCGGTGCCCGACGTACAGGGCGCGCATGAGCAGCGCCCACAGTCCCTCCCGGTAGGGGTCGTGCTGCAGCAGGCGCTCGGCCTCGACGGCCGCCTCGGCGTGCCGTCCCATGGCCAGCCACGCCTCCGCCCGGACCGTCAGCGCCGACAGCCGGACCTCGGCGAGCCGGGCCGCGGTCGCCCGTGCGAAGGCGTCGTCAGGGAAGTCGGCGAGCGGCTCACCCCGCCAGGAGCTCAGCGCCGGGTCGAGGACGCGATCGACGTCCTCCGGCCTGCCCTCCGCGAGGGCGGCGTGCGCCGCCTCGGCGGCCCGGGTGAAGCGGTTGGCGTCGAGCTGGTCGGAGGCGATGTCGAGCAGGTAGCCCGGCTCCCGGGTGCGCAGGACGCGGGCGGGGGAACGGGGGCTGCGCCAGGGTTCGAGGACCCTGCGCAGTTGTGAGATGTACGCCTGGAGCGTGCCGGTGGCGCTGGACGGAAGCTCGTTCGTCCACAGCCGGTCGATGAGCTGGTCGAGGGGGACGACGTGCGGCGCGCTCAGCGTGAGCAGCGCCAGCACGGCACGCTGCTTGCGGGAACCGAGGTCGAGGACCGTTCCAGCTCCGTCCACGACCTCCAGCGGTCCGAGAATCCGGAAGTCCAGATCGTGTGCGGCGCTCGCGTCGTCCGGCACGCCGGTTCTGCTCACTCTGACGGCTCCGTCCATCTCGATCGCCGGGCTCCGGATGACGCCTAGGGCCGTCTCCATCACAGCTCGCGGATGAGCCAGGTGACCGCCAGGGGCCCGATGCCTGGCTCATCGTACTGACAAGGCGTACGTTCGTCGCCGGTGAAACCTGACGAGCGCAGCAGCGCTGGCAGGTCACCGGCTCCCGGCTCCGCGCGGTAGCACACCTGCCGGACCCCGGCCGCGCGCAGTTCGGTCAGCAGTTCCCCGAGCAGCCGGCGCTCCAGCCCGAGCCCCCGGTACGGCCCGATGACGGTCAGTGCCCTCAGACGCGCCCGGTGGGCGGCCGGATCGGTCTCTACCAGGGCCGCGGCGAGCGGCGGCGCGGCGGCGGGACCGGCCAGATCCGACAGCACGTACACGCGGCAGCGGACGGCCGAAGCCTCGCGCAGGGCTGCGGTGAGGACGGGGGCGAGGATCTGCCCACCGGCCGTGCCCGTGTGCGCCGGCACCTCGCGCAGAAGCAGGGTACTGGGCGGCCGGAACTCGGATGGCGACGACATGCCCGCAGGATCTCGCCCGCGGCTAGGAGGCGTCTTGGGCGTCGCTAGTATCCCGGCCCGCCGTCCACCGGCCGGGTCAGGGACGGCACAAGTCGTCCGCCAGAGAATTCCAAACGCCATGCGAGACAACTGGAGCGTCAACCTCTCGTCATCAGGAGATGATCAATGAGTACCGCCCGCCCGTCAGCGGACCACCTCGGCATCGACCTCTCGGGGCTGCGCAGCCAGATCTCCGGACCCGTACTGTCCCCGGGCGAGAACGGCTTCGAGCAGGAGGTTTCCGGATTCAACCTCGCCGTCCGGCACCACCCCGCCCTCGTCGTCGCCGCCACCTGTGAGGACGACGTCGCGGCGGCGGTCCGGTTCGCGGCCGTCCGCGGGCTGCCCGTCGCCGTCCAAGCCACTGGCCACGGCGCCGTGCAGGCGGCCGACGGGGCGCTGCTGATCACCACGTCGAGGATGCGCGAGCTCGACGTCAACCCCTTGGCCCGTACGGCCCGGATCGGCGCCGGCTGCACCTGGACCGAGGTGGTCGCGGCGGCGTCGGCGTACGACCTCGCCCCGCTCTGCGGCTCGGCGACCTCCGTCGGTGTGGTCGGCTTCACCCTCGGCGGCGGCGTCGGCCCGATCGCCAGGACCTTCGGTTTCGCCGCCGACCACGTGCGGGAGATCACCGTGGTGACGGCGGACGGCATCGTGCGCACGGTCGACGCGGGGCGCGAGCCCGACCTGTTCTGGGCGCTGCGCGGAGGCAAGGGAAGCTTCGGCGTGGTGACCTCGATCACCGTCGACCTGTTCCCTGTGACCACCCTGTACGCCGGCGGGCTCTACTACGCCGCTGACGACGCGGCCCGGGTCCTGCACGCCTACCGGACCTGGACCGGCACGCTGCCGGAGTCCTCCACCACCTCTGTGGCGCTGCTCCGGCTGCCGCCGCTGCCCGAGCTGCCGCCGCAGCTGCGAGGACGGTTCGTCGTCCACCTGCGCTTCGCCCACCTCGGAGACGCCCAGGAGGCTGAGGGCTTGCTGGCCCCCATGCGCGCCGTGGCCGAGCCCGTGCTCGACACCATCGGGCACCTCCCCTACACCGCGATCGACTCCATCCACAACGACCCGGTCGCCCCGATGCCGGTCTACGAGCGCGGCGTCTCGCTCCGCGAGCTGACCGAGGACACGGTGGAGGCGCTGCTGGCCGTCGCCGGTCCCTCGGCGGAGATCCCGCTGGCCGTCGTGGAACTGCGGCAGCTCGGCGGCGCGCTGGCCCGCGCGCCCAAGGAGCCGAACGCCGTCGGCGGGCGCGACGCCGCCTTCTCCCTGCTGGTCATCGGCGCACCGGTCCCCGAGCTGATGGAGATGGTCGTGCCGGCGAGCGTCCAGGCGGTGATCGGCGCCCTCGCCCCCTGGTCGGCGAGCAGCACGCTGATCAACTTCCAGGGCGGCGACCTCTCTCCGGAGCGGATCTCCCGGGCCTGGCCGGAGCCGGTGCTGCGCAAACTGGTGGAGCTGAAGGGGTTGTACGACCCGGCGGGCCTCTTCCGCTTCGGCCACGTGGTGCCGCGCGGCTGAGCCCGGTCTCGCCGGGGCGGTACGGAGACCTTTCCGTGCCGGACCTTTCCGCGACCGTGCCGCGCATGCGGGCGGCGACCGGCACCCCACCTGCCGGTCGCCGCCCGCGCAGTTGGATCACAAGTCGCTCCAAGACGGCTACAAGTCCCCTGTTTCACGCTTTGGCAAATTAGGCGGGGCCTTACAAACTCTCGTCACCTACGTGATCTTGGTGGGAAAGAGGACGAAGTGACCGTTGATGCGACACGCGTCGAATTGCGGACGGCGTGGCAGGGGGAGACCGCAACGGCGACCGACGACTTCGGCTTGCCAGGTCGCGTCCACGAGGCGATAGCGCACCAGAGTCGTCGTACTCCGGACCGCGTCGCCGTCGTGGCGGGTACCAGCCGACTCACCTACGCCGATCTGGACCGCAGAGCCGACGACGTCGCAGGCGCCCTTGCCGCAAAGGGCGTCGGACGCGGCCACCTGGTCGGAGTCTGCCTGGATCGCGATGAGTGGCTGGTGCCCGCGCTGGTGGGGGTGTGGAAGGCGGGAGCGGCCTATGTGCCGCTGGACCCCGCCTACCCGGCCGAGCGGCTGCGGTTCATGGCCGAGGACTCCGCCTTCTCCACAGTGATCACCTCGGCCGCGCTGCGCCGGACGGCCATCCTGACCGGGGCCGAGACCATCCTCGTCGACGACGTCGCGCCGGGCGACGGGGCGCCCTATGTGCCCGGAGATCCGAGCGACGCGGCGTATGTCATCTACACCTCCGGATCCACCGGAACGCCCAAGGGCGTGGTGGTGGAACACCGCAACACCCTGAACCTGCTGCGCTGCCGGCCGGGCCCGTGGTGGCCATCCTCTCCGGCGGCAACGCGGCGGTCTCTCCCGATGCCGGCGACATCAAGGAGCTCACGCTCAGCCAGGGCTCGTCCATGTACTGACCCACCCGCCCGCCGCCAGGCGGGCGGCCCATACTGCCTGTCACCTACCCACCTATCACGATGTCTGGAGACTCATGGACACCTGCCCCCACCGTTTAGACCCCGCCGGCAAGGACATCCACGCCGAAGCCCGGCTCCTCCGCGCCCAGGGCCCCGCGACGCGGGTGGAACTTCCTGGTGCAGTGGTGGCGTGGGCGGTGACCGATCCCGCCCTGATCAAGAGACTGCTCAGCGACCCCCGGGTGTCCAAGGACGCCCACCAGCACTGGCCGGCCTTCATCAAGGGTGAGATCCCGGAGAACTGGCCACTGCGCCCCTGGGTGGAGGTCCGCAGCGCGCTCACCGCCTACGGCGACGAGCACACCCGCCTACGCCGCCTGCTGTCCGCCGCCTTCACTCCCCGCCGGACCGCCGCGCTGAAGCCGACGATCGAGAAGATCACCGACGATCTCCTCGCGCGACTCGCCGCCTCCCCCGCCGACAGCGCCGTCGACCTGCGCGATCAGTTCGCCTATCTGCTGCCCCTTCTGGTCATCAGTGAACTGTTCGGCGTCCCCGAAGAGGCACACGACGGGTTCCGCCGCACCGTCGGCGGCCTGTTCGCCACCAACCTCACCGAGGAACAGGCCGCGGCCAACGCCCGCGAGATCTACATGATGCTCGCCGAGCTCATCGCCGCCAAGCGTCAGGCTCCCGGCGACGACCTCACCAGCGCCCTGATCGCGGCCCGCGACGACCAGGACGGCTCGAACCTGTCCGAACAGGAAGTCCTCGACACGCTTCTCCTGTTCATCGGCGCCGGGCACGAGACGACGGTCAATCTCCTGGACCACGCGATCGTGAACCTGCTCAGCCACCCCGACCAGCTCGCCCTGGTCCGCACCGGCCAGGCCACCTGGGACGACGTGATCGACGAGACCCTCCGCAAGGAGGCACCGGTCGCCAACCTGATCATGCGCTTCGCCGTTGAAGACATCAACGACACAGCCAGTGGGGTGGTGTTCCACGCCGGTGACGCCATAGTGATCGGATACGCCGCCGCCGGCCAGGACCCTGACCTGCACGGCCAGGACGCGGACCGGTTCGACATCCAGCGTCCCACCCGGCACCGCCATCTGTCGTTCGGGCACGGCACCCACTTCTGCCTCGGAGCGCCCCTGGCCCGCCTGGAAGCGGAGATCGCCCTGCCCGCGCTGTTCGACCGCTTCCCCGGCCTCGCTCTCGCCAGTCCAGTGGACCAACTCCGTCCCCTGGAGTCCTTCATGTCCAACGGACACCGCGAGCTACCCGTCCTTCTCGGCCAGGCGGCCGCCAGCTGACCCTCTAGACCCGCTCAGATACCCGGCAGCGGCCTCTCCAGCCGCTGCCGGGGGCCGGGCCGACCGTGGAGTCAGGTTGCCTCGGCCCCTGCGGTGGCGGCCCGGACACGGGATTCGACGGCCGCCTGCTGATGGCCGGCCACGATGTGGCGGACGGCCTCGTCCGGATCGTCCGTGACGTGGAACAGCTTCGGATCATCCTCGGAGATCATGCCTCTGACCAGCAGGGTGTCTTTGATCCAGTCGATGAGCGGCTTCCAGAACTCTGTTCCCACGAGGACGATCGGGAACGTGGTGATCTTCCCCGTCTGGACGAGCGTGATGGCCTCGAAGAGCTCGTCGAGAGTCCCGAAGCCGCCAGGCATGACCACGAAGGCCTGCGAATACTTCACGAACATGGTCTTGCGGACGAAGAAGTAGCGGAACTCTATGCCGAGGTCCACATAGTCGTTCAGCTTCTGCTCGAAGGGCAGCTCGATGCCGAGCCCCACCGAGACGCCGCCGGCCTGGCGCGCCCCCTTGTTCGCCGCCTCCATGCATCCGGGCCCGCCGCCGGTGATGACGGCGTACCCGGCCTCGGCCAGAGCCTTGCCGACCTGCTCGCCCAGCGCGTAGTCGGGGCTGTCGGCGGGAGTGCGCGCGGACCCGAAGACGGTGACGGCGGGCGGCAGCTCGGCGAGCTGCCCGAACCCCTCCACGAACTCGGCCTGGATGCGCAGCACCCTCCAGGGGTCCATGTGCAGCCACTCGGTGGATCCGCGCTGGTCGAGGAGTCTCTCGTCATAGGTGGTGTCGGGGAGGAACTTCCCCCGGACCAGAGACGGTCCCTGACGGCGTTCCTCGCGAGGTGCTTTGTTCATGCGAATCACGCTAACCGCCCGCGCGAGCGCGTAAGCCGCACCGGATGGGAAGGTCTCACCCAGGCCCCAAAGAATCTTGAAAAATCTGCTCGGAGCAGGGGAACCGTTTCTTCGCGAGGTCGCGTCTAAGAGCCGAGGGTGCTGCTCGGGACTGAAAGTGGCTTTCCCCGCCAAATGGCCGGCGAGGAAAGCCACTTTCTTTTGCGCGGACGCCTTACGGCCCGCTCCGCGAAGCGGCGCGGCCCCGATTCCGTACGGTCAGTGCCCCACGGTCACGGAGCGCCGAGCCAGGCCAGCATCCTGCGCTCGCATTCGGCGATCGCGGAGAGCGACACGTACTCGCCCCGCTGGTGCGCCATGTTCGGGTCGCCGGGACCGTAGTTCACCGCGGGGACGCCGAGCTCGGAGAAGAGCGAGACGTCGGTCCAGCCCAGCTTCGCCCGGGGAGTCCCGCCGATGGCCTGCGCGAACGCGGCGGCCACGGGATGGGTCAGCCCGGGGCGCGCGCCGGACGCTCCGTCGGTGAACCGCACCTCGTACCCGTCGAAGACCTCGCGCACGTGTGCCTGGGCCTGGTCGAGCGAGCGGTCGGGGGCGAAGCGGTAGTTGACCGTCACCACGCACTCGTCGGGGATGACGTTGCCCGCGACCCCTCCGGCGATGCCGACGGCGTTCAGCCCCTCGTGGTAGCCGAGGCCGTCCACGACCGGCTCCCGCGCCTCGTAGGTGTTCAGGCGGTCCAGGATGGGCGCCACGGCATGGATGGCGTTGACGCCGTACCAGGAGCGGGCGCTGTGGGCCCGCCTGCCCTCGGTGACGACCTGCGCCCGCAGGGTGCCCTGGCAGCCGCCCTCGATCTCGCCGCCGGTGGGCTCCATCAGCACGGCGAAGTCGCCCGCCAGGAGCTCGCGACGGGTGCGGGCGAGCCGCGCCAGCCCGTTGCGCGCGGCCTCGATCTCCTCGCAGTCGTAGAAGACGTACGTGACGTCCCTGCTGGGGCTCGGCACCCCGGCGGCCAGCTTCAGCGCGACGGCGACGCCGCTCTTCATGTCGGAGGTGCCGCAGCCGTACAGCAGGTCGCCCTCGACGCGCGAGGGGAGGTTCCCGGCGAGGGGCACGGTGTCGAGGTGGCCCGCGACGACCACCCGCTCGGAGCGCCCGAGATCCGTGCGCGCCACGACGGCCTCACCGTCGCGCACGACGGTGAGGTGCGGCAGCGGGGCCAGGGCCGCCTCGACCGCGTCGGCCAGAGCCTTCTCGCCGCCGCTGACCGACTCGATGTCGACCAGCGCGGCCGTGAGCGCCCGTACGTCACCGGAGAGGTCGAGCGGCGCCGTCTCAGGCATTGAGGCCATGCTGGCGCAGTACGTCGTTCAGCTCGGCCTTGTCGTGTCGCCGGCCGGCCGCGAGCCGCTTGAGCACAAGGACGCACGGGAGCCCGAAAGTGCCGCCGGGGAACTCCTTGGGGCGCGTGCCGCCGACCGCGACGCACCAGTCGGGGACGTGGCCCCGGCTGATCTCCTCGCCGGTCTGGACGTCGATGACGGGCATGGACGAGGTCAGGATCGTGCCGGCGCCCACCACGGCGCCCTTGCCGACCCGCGCGCCCTCGACGATCATCGAGCGGCTGCCGATCAGCGCCTCGTCCTCGACGACGACCGGGACGGCGTTCGGGGGCTCAAGGACGCCGCCGATGCCGACACCGCCCGACAGGTGGACGTTCCTGCCGATCTGGGCACAGGAGCCGACCGTGGCCCAGGTGTCCACCATCGTGCCGCTGTCGACATACGCCCCGATGTTGGTGAAGGACGGCATCAGCACGACGCCCGAGGCGAGGTAGGCCCCCCAGCGGGCGATGGCGCCCGGCACCACGCGCACGCCTTCAAGGGAGGTCTTCAGCGGGATGCGGTCGTTGTGGTGGAAGTCGCCGACCTGGCTCCTGACCATGCCGAGGACCCGGAAGCTGAGCAGGATGGCGCGCTTGGCCCGCTCGTCCACGATCACGTCACCGGAGGAGTGGTCGACGAAGGCGACCCTGGCCTTTCCGGTGTCCAGCATGTCGACGGCGGCGACGATCACGCCACGTGCTTCGGCGTCATCGGGGGACAGCTCGGCGCGCCGCTCCCACAGCTCGTCCACGGTGGCCGACAAGGGGCTTTCGAAGGTCTCGCTCATGCAAGGGGAGCTTAGTGCCGCACGGGGACCTCGGCTGGGCCGGTAGGTTCTTGTGCGTGGCACGGCGATTCTCACGAGCGGTTCTGACGATTACGGGCATCGTCGTCGTGCTTGGCGTAGCGATATTTTTCGGGATTTATCAGCTGCTGAACAAGGCCAAGCCGCTCGCTCTGGGTGAGCACTGCGAGGTGAAGACCACCCTCGGCACGCTCGACCTGGAGATCGAGCAGGCGCAGGTCGCGGCCACGATCGCCGCCGTGGCCACGCGCCGCGGGCTGCCCGAACGGGCCGTCGAGATCGCGTACGTCACGGCCATCCAGGAGTCCAAACTGCTGAACCTCCCGTTCGGCGACCGCGACTCGGTGGGGGTGTTCCAGCAGCGCCCCTCGCAGGGCTGGGGCACCGTCGAGCAGCTCCAGGACCCGGTGTACGCGACACAGAAGTTCTTCTCGGCGCTGGTCAAGGTCAAGCGCTACCAGAAACTGCCGCTGCACGAGGCGGCCCAGGCCGTGCAGCGGTCCGCCGACGGCTCCGCGTACGCCCAGCACGAGGCGGACGCCAAGATCCTCGCGGGGGCGTTCACCGGGCGCGTCCCGAAGGCCGTCCACTGCTGGTACCCGCTCCCCGACAAGCCCGTGCCGACCCAGACCGCCAAGGCGCGCAAGGAGCTGAGCAGGGCCCTCGGGGACACCACCAGCGACGGCAACCAGATCAGCGCGGCGACGCAGCGCAGGGGCTGGCTGATCGCCGCCTGGTCGGTCGCCCACGCCCAGAAGTACGGCCTGCACCAGGTTCGCTACGCCGGCGTCGCGTGGAAGTCGGCGACCGGCCACGACGGCTGGCTGACCGACGCCAAGTCCTCAGCGGGCAAGGTCGAGATCGCCTGACGCTCCGCGCGGCCGGAGCAGCGGCTGGAGCATGCGCTCCGCGGGCCTGAAACATGCCCTCCGCGCGTCTAGAGCATGCGCTCGACGTTGATCGAGCCGGGCGAGAGGGGCTGCGCGTAGGCGGCGGTCCAGGCCTGGCCCTGCACCCGGTCGAAGCTCAGCAGCCGCCCGTCGGCGGCGCGGTAGTCGGCGAAGTCGACCAGCCCCCGCTCGGGATAGCCGGTCGTGCCCTCGGAGCGGAAGGCGGCGGTCCCACGGTCGATCGGGAAGAACTCGACGTTCTCCATGATCAGCATGCTCTTCGCGGGCACCATGCCCTGGGTCGGGACCGGCGTCCACAGGTAGACCTCAAGGTGCGGCGGGTCGTCCGGAGTCGCCCCCTGGCGCTCCTCGACCGACAGCCACAGGTAGTGGCGCACCCCCTCTTCCAGGAGGTACTCGATCCACTGGTCGCCCTGCCACGACAGGTGCAGGGCGCCGAGGACGCGCGAGCGCGACCCCTGACGGTCGATGGTGTCCCCGACCTTGATCGTCCTCGGATCGAGGTAGTCGGGGTCCAGGACGACCGGGCGGGCCAGCGCCGGGTGCGACGAACTCGGCTCGGGTGCCGGCTCAGGGGGTCTGGGAGCCGGTCGAGCCGTCTTCTCGGGCCGTCGCGTGCCGAGAAAAGCGCCCAGCACCACGACGAAGATGGCTGCGCTCACTGCGAGCACGACCGCAACGGTCATGCCGCGGGATCCTACTGGAGGCGGAGCACCGCCGCATTGACCCGTTCGTCAGTTGCTGTCATGGCGATCCGGATATGTGATGAACCGGCGTGTCCGTAAAAGTCGCCCGGCGCAACCAAAATGCCGATTTCAGCAAGCGCTTGAACCTGCTCCCAGCAGTTACGGTCGTCGGTCGCCCACAAATAGAGGCCCGCGGTCGAGTGCTCGACACGCCACCCGGCCTTTTCGAGCGCCGGGCGCAGCAGGGCGCGTCGCGCGGCGTACAGATCGCGCTGCGCGTCGGCGTGCTCGTCGTCGTCGAGGACGGCGGTCATCGCGGCCTGGACGGGCGCGGGCACGATCATGCCGGCGTGCTTGCGCACCTCGAGCAGCCGCCCGACGAGCGCGGGATCGCCCGCGACGAACGCCGCGCGGTAGCCGGCGAGGTTGGACCTCTTGGACAGCGAGTGGACCGCGAGCAGGCCCTCGTGGGAGCCGCCGCAGACATCGGGATGCAGGATCGAGATCGGCCGCTCCTCCCAGCCCAGCTCGATGTAGCACTCGTCGGAGGCCACGACGGCGCCCCGCTCGCGCGCCCATGCGACGACCTTGCGCAGGTGCTCGGCGGGCAGCACGCGGCCGGTGGGGTTCGACGGGGAGTTCACCCAGACCAGCGGCACGCGCTCGGGGCCGAGACCCAGCAGGCCGTCGGTGGCGTACGGCGTCGCCCCGGCGATGCGGGCGCCGACGTCGTAGGTGGGGTACGCCAGGGCGGGGATCACCACGCGGTCGCCCGCGCCCACGCCGAGCAGGGTGGGCAGCCAGGCGACCAGCTCCTTGGAGCCGATGGTCGGCAGGACGCCGGCGGGGTCGACCGTGACGCCGTGGCGGCGGGCGAGCCAGCCCGCGGCGGCGCGGCGGAGCCGCTCGGTGCCGTAAGTGAGGGGGTACCCGGGGCTGTCGGCCGCGCCGGCGAGCGCCTCCTGCGCCACGGCGGGCACCGAGTCGACGGGGGTGCCGACCGACAGGTCGACGATGCCGCCAGGGTGCGCGAGCGCGCGCTCCTTGTAGGGCACCAGACGGTCCCACGGAAAGTCAGGCAGCCCGATCACCGAGAAACCCCCCAGAAGTCCAGCGCGATCATGGATGTCGGCGGCCGGTCATGTCACCGGCGGTACCGCGACCAGAGGCCACGGTACCCGGCGGCACCTCATGACCACGGGCAGGCCGAAGGTCAGTGCTCCTCTGCCTGCGGCGGAAGGGCCGCCACGATCGGGTGGTCCTTGGCGATCTTCCCGACCTTGGAAGCTCCGCCGGGCGAGCCCAGCTCGTCGAAGAACTCCACATTCGCCTTGTAGAAGTCCTTCCACTGGTCGGGCGTGTCGTCCTCATAGAAGATCGCCTCGACCGGGCAGACGGGCTCGCACGCGCCGCAGTCCACACACTCGTCTGGGTGGATGTAGAGCATGCGGTTGCCCTCGTAGATGCAATCGACGGGGCATTCTTCGATGCACGCCTTGTCCAGGACATCCACGCAAGGCTGCGCGATGACGTAGGTCACCTCGGGCTCCTTCTTCTCCGCGCCTTCGCACGACTCGACCGCGGGTTGCTAGACCTAGTATTGCCGTGCTGGCCACATGTCTGAAACGGGAGGGGGGGAAAGCGGATGACAACGCACTTTGGCGGAAGACTGCTCATCTCCGTTTCCCCATCAGATGTCGGCAGCAGGGTAACGGTGCGACGCAGGGAACCCGAGGGATTCCGCGACACGGTGGGCGTCCTCGAGTCCTGGCACGAGGGTCTGCTCAAGGTCCGCAAGCGCGACGGCACGCTGGTCGGCATCCCCGAGGAGAAGGTCGTCGCGGCGAAGGTCGTCCCCGAGCGCTGAGCCGGCCCCTTTGGCGTCGTAAGCCCTGAGCTGTACCCCAACGCTGCCCCAAGTGTCCGCGTGCCTCCTCGACGCGAGAGGGCGTGACGTTGAGTATTCGTCTCGTGACATCACGTGCCGCAGCCGCAGTAGCGCTCCTCGCCACAGCCGTGGCCGGGTGCTCGTCAGCGACCACCACCGACAAGAAGCTCCCTCCGGTCAACCCGAAGGCCGCCAGTCTCGCCGAAGGGTTCGGCTCGATGGAACGGCTGGTCGAGGCCGCGAGGAAAGAGGGCTCCCTGAACCTCACCGGGGTCCCCCGCGACTGGGTGAACTACGGTGCCATCATGGACCGCTTCACCGGCGAGTACGGGCTGCGGATCAACGTGGCGGAGCCCGGCGCGAGCAGCCAGCGCGAGATCGACCTGGCGAAGGCCGCGCCGCCCGCCCAGGCGCCGGACGTCTTCGACCTCGGCATGGACGTCGCCATCGCCAACGCGCAGAAGTTCTCCCCCTACAAGGTGGCCGCCTGGCAGGACATCCCCGACGGCGTCAAGGACCTCAAGGGGCACTGGTACGCCGGGTACGGCGGCTACATGTCGATCGGGTACGACCCGCGCAAGGTGAGCGCCCCGTCGCGCTTCTCCGACCTGCTCAGGCCCGGATACGCCGTGGCCCTGCCGGGCGATCCGCTGCAGACCGCGGCGGCGTTCAACGGCGTGATGGCGGCCTCGCTCCAGGCGGGCAAGCCGCAGGCCCAGCGGGGCCTCGAATTCTTCACCAAGCTCAAGAAGTCGGGCGCCTTCAGCCTGCCCTCCCGGGCCAACACCCTGGTCGACTGGGACTACGTGAACGCCGCCAAGGCCGCCCAGACCGCCGGAGACGACAAGCCCGCCTGGAAGGTCGTGATCCCGGCGAACGCGGCGCTCGCGTCGTACTACGTCCAGGCGATCAACAAGAAGGCGCCGCATCCCGCCGCGGCCCGGCTCTGGCAGGAGTTCCTCTACAGCGACGAGGTCCAGAACCTCTTCCTCAAGGGATTCGCCCGCCCGGCGCGCATGGAGGCGCTGGACATGAAGGGCAAGCTCGACAAGCAGGCCGCGGCCAAGCTGCCCGCCGTGTCCGGCACCCCGGTCGTGCTCACGATCCCCCAGGCCGACGAGGCCAAGACCTACCTGAAGGACAACTGGGCCAAGTCCATGAGCTGACCCTGGTGATCCGTCCCCCATCCCCGGATCGACGCGGCCGGTGAGGGGGAAGCACCCGGACAGATGTGTCGCAAGGGCATCTTGGCTCTAAAGTGTCTGTACTTACGGACACGGGAAGCGATGTCTGAGAATGCGAGCTGATGGCCTTGCGATACGACACGCCGAGCTTGATGCGGTGGAACGCACGCGCCTATGACAGCTCGTTCGGCTACGTCTCGGCGCACGGAGCGCCGCTGATCGAGCTGCTGGACCCCCAGCCCGGCGAGCGCATCCTCGACCTGGGCTGCGGCACCGGCGTGCTCACCGCCGACATCGCCGCCAGGGGCACCACCGTGCTCGGCATGGACGGCTCCGCCGCGATGATCGAGGTCGCGGTCGCCCACCACCCGGGCCTGGACTTCATGGTCGGCGACGGCGCCAACTTCGGCGTCGGCCGGCCGTACGACGCGGTCTTCTCCAACGCCGCGCTGCACTGGATGGGCCGCGACCCCGACGCGGTGATCCGGTGCGTGCGCACGGCGCTGACCCCCGGAGGCCGGTTCGTGGCGGAGCTGGGCGGCGCCGGCAACTGCGCGGCGCTCACCTCCGCGATGCTCACGGCCTGGCGGGAGTACGGACTGCCCGAACCCGAGCTGCCGTGGTACTTCCCCAGCCCGGCCGAGTACGCCGTCCGCCTGGAGAAGGGCGGGTTCACCGTACGGCTGCTCGAATACTTCGACCGCCCGACGCCGCTCGACGAGTGCCCCAACGGCGCCGCCGACTGGGTACGGATGTTCGCCGGATCCCTGCTCGACGGAGTGCCGCCCGCAACGGTGGAGCCGCTGCTGAGAAGGGTCAACGAGCTGGCGGCTCCCGCCCTGCGCCGCGAATCGGGCTGGGTGGCCGACTACGTGAGGCTGCGATTCGCCGCTGTGCGAGCCTAACCGCCGCCTACGATCGAGCGATTTGCCAGACTATGGTCTGGTCAACGGAATCACCGGAGAGGAAACGGGATGAACTTCTGCCTGAGTGATCTCGTGCCTCCGCTTCGGTGGAGTGACGCGACAGGGTTCTCGCAGCTACGCGAGGTGCCGAGCCTGCCGGACGCCTGGTGGCGGGCCGTGCCCCTCAGCAGGGTCTTCGCCGTGCTCGGCCCCGAGGCCCTGGGCGAGCTCCTCACGGAGCTGGCGATGGAGCACTGGCCGGCCGCCGCCGTGGGCGACATCCTGCCCGCCCTGCACGTCATGGACCCCGAGGAGGCCGACGAGCCGCAGGTCTCCATCGCGCTCGACCGAGTGGGCTCGTGGTTCGGCCTGCTGTCGCTGACCGGCCGCGAGCTGACCGACCAGCCGTTCATCCGTGCCAGGCCGGTCCTGACCGCCCTGTTCACCGCGGTCTTCGTACGGCTGACGCCCACCGGCGAGCAGAGTCAGGACGACCAGGCGGCCCGGACGTCCCCGCCGGCCGAGAAGCCCGGGGAGACCCCCTCAACGCCCGCGGAGACACCCGCGGAGACGCCCGTCCCCGCCTCCGAGACGCCCGTACCGGCCTCGGAGACGCCCACCCCGGTCTCCCAACCCGCGCCGCCCTCGGAAGCGCTCGTGGCCGTCTCCGCGCCCGCCTCCGCGCCCCCGCGGGCCGAACCGCTTCCCGTACGGACCGCGCCCCCGCTGCCGAAGAGGCAGAAGGCGTCGATCGACCGCGTCGACCCCCTAGGGCTCGCCGCGGCCCGCATGGCGGAGGCCGCCCTGGAGCAGCACGCCTCCAGGGAGTTCCCCGGCGACGGCCCCCGGGACTCCGCGCCGTCCCGTCCCTCGATGTTCACCCCGCCCCCGCGCGCCGAACGGCCCTTCGCCGCCCCGAGCGCACCCGCGTACGCCCCCGACGTCCCCTCGTACGCCCCTGACGGCCCCTCGTACGCCCCCGACGTCCCCTCCTTCGGCACGGACGGTCCCGGGTTCGGCGGGGACGAGCCGGGGTTCACCCCCACGCCCCGGCCTTTCGTGCCCGAGCCCGAGCCGTTCGACGCCGAGCCCGCCCCGTTCGCGCAGAACGACCCGTTCGGCCCGGACTCCGGGCCCTTCGGCCCCGCCGGTGCCCCCCTCGACCCCGACCCCTTCGGCGCCAAGCCCCCCTCGGCCGCGGACGCCCCGGAAGGCTCCGGGGAAGACGACGGAGCCCCCGGAGGCCCCGAGGACACCCAGGATCGCGACATCCCGGGCGAGGGCGAACCGCCGCGCGAGGCGGAAGGTCCGGCCGCGCCCGAGGGCAGCGGGACCCCGACGGGCACGAACACCGACGAGCTGGGCACCGGGCGCACCGAGAGGGACATCCCCGCGATCATCGACGCGGCGTTCGCCGACCTGGACGACAAGACCTGGGCGGTGGCCCAGAACCACGTCTTCGCCGACTCCCCCGCCGCCCCCGAGGAACTGGCCAAGCTGTTCGCCGTCACCCCCGAGGACATCGTGGCCCTGGAGGGCGAGCTCCGCGGCAGGCTGGCCGACTGGCTCGACAGCGCGGACGCCGCGCCGTACACCCAGCACCTGGAGAAGCTCCCCGGCACGCTCGGCGTGGCCGCGCCCAAGTCGCGCCTGATGACCGCCGCCGACTGGCACACCAGGGAACTACGCTCGCTCGACGTCCCTGCCTGGCAGTTCGTGCTGGCCACCCTGCCCGGTTACACGGTCCAGGACGACTGGCTGGTGTCGGGCGACATCGCGGAGCTACGCGAGCAGACCTGCGCCCTGATCCTCAACGCCGACCGCCCGCCGACGGTGGCCCGCGCCCTCGAACTGGTGTCGACCCTGGGCATCCACCCCGAGGTGGCCAAGGAGTGGCTGGAGAACGTCCCGCAGCTGCGCATCCAGAGCACCAAGAAGCCCGGCAAGGCCGAAGAGGAGAGACCGGGCGACCCCGAGGGGCCCCACTCGGTCCCGACCGGCCAGCTCAAGGACGTGTCGATGACCCGAAGGTGCTTCCGGCACCCGGACGGCCTCTGGTGGCTGCGGGTCGACGTCGCGCCCGAGCAGCTCACCGGTGGTGAGTGCCCGCTGCCGAGCGGGTTCGCCGCCTACCTCGGGCTCTCCCCCGGCGAAAGCCACACGGTGACGAGCGCCGCCGGAGAGGTGACGCTGAGCTGGCAGGCCCGTCCGGTCATCGAGTCGCTGGGACAGCTTCTCCACGACATGGGCGCGCAGCCCGGAGCCCACCTGTTCCTCACCGTCGCCGAGGAGGACAAGGTCCTGCGGACCAGGCTGGTGCCCCCCTCGACCGGCGACCTCGAAAAGGGCGAGGTGGCGCTGCGGCTGGCCGGCCACACCACCAACGGCGGCCCCGAGTCGCTCGAAGAGACCATCCGGGTGCTCGCGACCCGCATCGGCATGACCGGGCCAGTGGGACTGCCCGACCTGATGAACCGGCTCCGAGAACGCGGGGACCGCGACCTGCTGTCCCTGATGGTCTGACGGGAGCCGCAGTGCCCCGGCTCGCGATCGCCCCCGAGGTCCCCCAGGACCTCGACGCGCTTCCCCGGCCCGTACGCCGGGACGCCGTGATCTCCCTGCGCCGGTTCCTGCAGAACACCACGTCCGCTCCTCACCCCGAGCGGGTGCGCAACACCAGGGACCCGCGCGTCGCGACGCTGCGGCTCGCCGACCGCCACCGCGGGGTGGTGGTGCGGCAGCGCGACGTGTACTGGATGCTCACCGTGCTGCCGGACGCCGAGGCCTGGTCGTACGCCCAGCGGCACCGCTTCGCCGTCAACGCGGCCATCGGGGTCGCCGAGATCTGGAACGCCGAGGCCCTCGAACGGGTCGAGCCCGCGCTGCGCCGCTCCGCCGCCTCGACCGAGTGGCGGCTGTTCGCGCACGTCCGCGACAGCGAACTGCTCGGGCTCGGCATCGACACCGAGGTGCTCCCCCTGGTGCGGCTGATCACCACGGCCGCCAACCTCGACGCGCTCGAACCGCTGCTCCCCGAGAGCCAGTTCGCCCCGCTGGCGGTGCTGGGCGAGGGCGGCTCCGTCGCCGAGGCGTGGCGGGCGCTGGACACGCGCGTGGCCGTGCCGGCGACGGCCGTGGACGTCACCGACCTCACCGCCGCCCTCGAACGCACGCCCGACCGGGCCGCCTTCGTCCCCGACCCGAGCGTGCTCGACCGGGTGCTCACCACCCCGCACTGGTGCACGTTCCTCTACCCGACCCAGCACCGCCTGGCCCACCAGGACAGCTACGGCGTGCCGGTGCTCGTCACCGGCGGCGCGGGGACCGGCAAGACCCTGGTGGCGCTCCACCGCGCCGCCCACCTCGCACGCGCGGGCGCGGGCCGGGTCCTGCTCGTGACGTTCTCCCAGGGCGTGGCCGCCGACGTGGCCGCGAAGCTCGACCTGCTGGTGGACGACGAGGAGATCCGCGAGCGCGTCGAGGTCGGCAACGTGGAGCGCCTCGCCCACCGAATCGTCGCCGAGGCCGAGGGACGGCCTCCGCTGCTGGTGGGCGCGCCCGACCTCGCCACGCTGTGGCAGGAGGCCTCGGAGGTCTCGGGAGACCTGCACAGCCCGGCGTTCCTGCTGCGCGAGTGGGAACAGGTGATCCTCGCGCAGAACCTCTGCACCGTGCAGGAATACCTGGCCGCGCGACGTCCCGGCCGCAGCGTGGAGCTCGAAGTCGAGGAGCGCACCGCGGTCTGGAAGGCCATCGAGCACGTCACTGGACGGCTGCGCGCCTCCGGCCGGCGCACGCTGCTCCAGCTCGCCTCCGAGGCCTCCACGCTGCTCGGCCGTACCACGGGCGACCTGCTCGGCGACGACGCGCCGGGGCTCGAACCGTACCGGCACATCGTGGTGGACGAGGCGCAGGACCTGCACCCGGCGCAGTGGCGGCTCCTGCGCGCCGCCGTGCCGCCCGCCCCGAACGACCTGTTCATCGTCGGCGACCCCCACCAGCGGGTCTTCGACACCCGGGTGGCGCTCAGCGCGCTCGGAATCAAGGCCGAGAGCCACCGCCTCACCGTCTCCCACCGCCTGCCGCAGGAGATCCTCTCGTGGGGCGTACGGCTGCGCGGCGGGGGCCCGGCCGACGGCCTGGTCGACGGCATCATCGAACTGGTGGGCTTCCGCGCGACGCATCCGGGCACCCGCCCGCTCGTACGGGAGTACACCTCCCACGAGGCGGAGCTGGCCGGCCTGGTCACCGTCGTCCAGGAATGGATCCACGACGGGGTGCCACCCGAGGAGATCGCCGTCGCGACCCGCCACGGCGACCTGGTCAAGGACGCCAAGGCGGCGCTCGCGAACGCCGAGGCGCCGGTGCGGGTCACCACGCTCCACGGCCTGAAGGGCCTGGAGTTCCGCCGGGTCGCCCTCATCGGGGTGGCCGACGGCATCGTGCCCTCGGCCGACGCGCTCACCCCGGCCGCCGAGGATCCGACGGCGCGCGCCCACGACCTGCAGCGGGAACGGGGGCTGCTCTACATGGCCTGTACACGGGCCGCCGAGCGGCTTTACGTGTCCTACTCCGGCCGGGCAAGTCCCTTTCTGCCCCCATGACCCAATAACCTGAACTGCGGATAAGACCGAGTCTCATCCCGACCCAAGCCCCATGCCGGTTGGACCCCCATGAATTTGAGCCTTAGCGACATCGTGCCTCCCCTGCGCTGGACAGCGCCCAGCCAGGTCGAGCCGATCGCGAGCGACACCCGTCTCCCGGACGCGTGGTGGCAGGCACTCCCCCTGGACCGCGCCTGCCTGATCGTCGGAACCGCTCAGGTGGCGGCGCGACTGGCCGACCTCTCCATGGCCTGCTGGGGGCACCTACCACTCGGCGACATCCTGCCCCTGATCCGGCTGACCGACCCCGAGCAGAGCCTGCGCGTCCCGGAGACCCGGGAGGCCGTCCACGCGCTGTTCACGAGCGTCCTGTCGCGGCTGCTGGCCTCCGAGGCCCAGCCCGGCCGCGAGGCGGCGTCCGTGCCCGCCCAGCCGGCCAAGCCCGACCGGCCGATCCCCGAGCTGATCGACGAGATCTTCGCCGCGCTCGACGACCGGCAGCGGGCCATCGCCAAGGACCGGGTCTACGCCGAGCGCCGGGTGACGCTCGACGAGCTGGCGCAGCGGTTCTCTGTGACCCGCGAGCGCATCCGGCAGATCGAGCGCGACCTTCGCGACCACGTCCAGGCCCGGCTCGCGGCCCCCGAGGCCACCCCGCTGGCCGCCCACCTCGCCTGGCTGCGGGGACGGCTGGGCTCGGCCGTGCCCGCGGACGACCTCGCCGCCGCGGTGCCCTGGCAC
>NZ_JBEZFH010000031.1:0-45176 GCF_040649355.1 Sphaerisporangium sp. NPDC049002
GTCGTGTCGGCTCTCGTCCGGTGGGTGTGGGGGGGTGCTGCCCGCCCCGTTTGGGGGGTGCGGGCGCGCCGCCCGGCCGCCCCCCCCGCCACGGGTACTACGACGGTGACACGAAGATCTCCCGCGTGTCAGCTCCAGGCGAGCATGCGCAGCGGGTCCTGGAGCATCGCGCCCACGTCCCGCAGCACGTACGAGCCGATCTCTCCGTCCACGACCCTGTGGTCGAACGACAGCGCCAGCGTGGTCACCTTGCGCGGGACGATCTGGCCGTCCACGACCCACGGGAGGTCGCGGATCTGGCCGAACGCGAGGATCGCCGTCTCACCCGGGTTGAGGATCGGGGTGCCCGCGTCGATCCCGAACACGCCCACGTTGGTGATCGTGATCGTGCCTCCGGTCAGGTCGGCGGGCTGGGACCGCCCGGACCGCGCCTTCTCGGTCAGCTCGGCCAGCGCCCTGGCGAGGTCGGGCAGCGACAGCGCCTGCGCCTCCTTGATGTTCGGCACGATGAGACCGCGCTGCGTGGCCGCGGCGATGCCGAGGTTCACGTAACGCTTGACCACGATCTCATCGCCGGCCCACGTGGAGTTGATCAGCGGGTACCGCCGGGCGGCCGTGAGCAGCGCCTTGGCCACCAGCAGCAGCGGCGACACCTTGACCTCGGCGAAGTCGGGCAGCCCGCGGAGCCGCCGTACCGCCTCCATCGTCTCGGTCACGTCGACCTGGAGGAACTCGGTCACGTGCGGCGCGGTGAAGGCGGAGGCGACCATGGCGGACGCCGTGGCCTTGCGCACCCCCTTGACCAGGATGCGCTCTTCCCGCTCGGCTCCGGCGAGCCCGGCGTACCCCGGCGAAGGAGTGATCGTGGGCTCGGCCGCACCGGTCGCCATCTCGGCGGCGGCGTGTACGTCCTCACGCGTGATCGAGCCGTTCGGCCCGGTCCCGGTGAGCCCGCCGAGGTCGACGCCGAGGTCCTTCGCCAGCTTCCGTACCGGCGGCTTGGCCAGCACGGACACCCGGCCGCCCGGCGCCGGGGCGACGGCGGGCGGGGAGGGCGCGACGGCGGGAGCCGTACCCGATGGCGAGGGTACGACGGCGGCGGCCGTACCGGAGGAGGACGGCGCGGCGGCCGTACCGGTGGACGGGGACGCGGCGGCCGGGGCCGGGCTCTTGCGGGGACGGCGGGTGGTGGAGCTCAGCTTGACGCCGTATCCCACCAGCACCGGCGTGCGCTCGGGCTTCTTCGCCCCGACGGTCTCGGCGCCCTCCGGGGGAGGCGAGGGGACCATGTCGTCGGCGAGCGCCGACGCCCTGGTCGCGGGCGCGCCTCCGCCTGTGGCGGCCGAGGCGTCGTCCTCGCCGGTGTCCACGGAGATGATCGGCTTGCCGACGTCGACCGTCTCGCCCTCGTCGGCCATGAGCGAGCTGACCACGCCCTCGAAGGGGCAGGGAAGCTCGACGACGGCCTTGGCGGTCTCGATCTCGACGATCGTCTGGTTGATCACCACGTTGTCGCCGGCCGAGACGTGCCACTTGATGATCTCGGCCTCGGTCAGCCCTTCACCGACGTCGGGGAGCTTGAACTCTCGAAGCACAGCCCCTCCTAGAAGGCGAACGTACGGTCGACGGCGTCCAGGACCCTGTCCAGATCGGGCAGGTAGTGGTCCTCAAGCCGGGACGGGGGATACGGGGTGGAGAAGCCGCCGACCCGGAGCACCGGCGCCTCCAGGTTGTAGAAGCACGCCTCGGTGATCCTGGCGGCGATCTCGGCGCCGAGCCCTGAGTAGACGGGGGCCTCGTGGGCGATCACGCACCGGCCGGTTCTCCTGACCGACTGGTAGATCAGCTCGGTGTCCAGGGGGTTGAGCGAACGCAGGTCGACGACCTCGATCGAACGCTCGTCGCCCACGGCCGCCGCGGCCTCCAGGCAGGTCTTCACCATCGGGCCGTACGCGAGCACGGTCACGTCGGTACCCGGGCGGACGACCTGGCCACGGTCGAAGGGCATCGGGGTGGCGCCCTTCTCGACCTCGGCCTTCTCCCAATAGCGTCGCTTGGGCTCGAAGAAGATCACCGGGTCGTCGCAGCGGATCGCCTGCTGGATCATGTGGAAGCCGTCCACCGGGTTCGAGCAGGCGACCACGCGCAGGCCGGAGGTGTGGGTGAAGTACGCCTCGGGGGACTCGCTGTGGTGCTCGACCGCTCCGATGCCGCCGCCGAAGGGGATGCGCACCACGACGGGAAGCCTGAGCTTGCCGAGCGAGCGCAGCGGCATCTTGGCGAGCTGGGTGATGATCTGATCGACGGCGGGGAACACGAACCCGTCGAACTGGATCTCACAGACCGGGCGGTACCCGCGCAGGGCCAGCCCGATGGCGGTGCCGATGATGCCGGACTCGGCGAGCGGGGTGTCGATGACGCGGCTCTCGCCGAAGTCCTTCTGCAGCCCGTCGGTGACGCGGAAGACCCCGCCGAGCTTGCCGACGTCCTCTCCCATGATGAGGACCTTGGAGTCGTCCTCCATTGCGGTCCGCAGGCCCTCGTTGATGGCCTTGGCGAGGGTCAGCGTGGTCATCGGTCGCCTCCCTCGAAGCTCGCGAGGTAGGCGGCGTACTGCTCCCGCTCCTCGGCGAGCAGGGCGTGGGGCTCGGTGTACACGTGGTCGAAGATCTCCAGGGGATGGGGATCCGGCAGCTCCAGGCAGCGTTTGCGCACATCCCTGCCCAGGTCGTCGGCCTCGACCTCGATGGCGTCGAAGAACTCCTGGTCGGCGATCTGGTTCTTGAACATGTACGCCTTGACGCGCTCGATCGGGTCCTTGAGCTTCCACGCCTCCAACTCGCCGGCCACGCGGTAGCGCGTCGGGTCGTCGGAGGTGGTGTGCGCGCCCATGCGGTAGGTGAACGCCTCGATCAGCGTCGGGCCCTGCCCCTCGCGGGCGTTCTTGAGCGCCTGTCGGGTCACGGCGAGGCAGGCGAAGACGTCGTTGCCGTCCACGCGGATGCCGGGGAAGCCGAACCCGCTGGCACGCCGGTAGAGGGGGATCCTCGACTGCTTCTCCAGGGGCTCGGAGATGGCCCACTGGTTGTTCTGACAGAAGAACACCACGGGCGCGTTGAAGACCGAGGCCCAGATGAAGGCCTCGTTGACGTCGCCCTGGGAGGTCGCCCCGTCGCCGAAGTAGACGATCGTCGCGGCGTCGGCACCGTCGCGCTGGACGCCCATCGCGTAGCCCACGGCATGCAGGGTCTGGCTGCCGATGACGATCGTGTAGAGGTGGAAGTTGTGCTCCGCGGGGTCCCAGCCTCCGTGGTTGACGCCGCGGAAGAGACCGAGGAGGTTGACCGGGTCGACGTCGCGGCACCAGGCCACGCCGTGCTCACGGTAGGTCGGGAAAGCCATGTCCGCGTCGGTCAGGGCGCGCCCTGATCCGATCTGGGCGGCCTCCTGCCCAAGCAGGGATGCCCAGATGCCGAGTTCGCCCTGCCTCTGGAGGGCAACGGCCTCCATGTCGACCCTCCGCACCAGGACCAGGTCGCGGTAGAGCCCGCGCACCTCTTCCGGGGTGAGGTCGATGTCATAGGCGGGATGCTCCACGCGCTCACCCTCGGGGGTCAGCAGCTGTACGAGCTCCGGAGGTGCCTCGGCACCATGAGAGGCGTCGGTTGTCACGTGCCGCTCCTGTGCGTTCGGGGCCGTGCTGATGGGATCGCCATCTACGTTCGGCCGGTTACACGCATTCGTACCTGATGGTGGTGATACGTCCGCGTTTGGGGACATCGTGGCAGAAGTCACAGGCCAGTGCGCAAGGCCGAACACCCTGTTGTCCACACTTCTCCCGTTCCCGATGCGTCTCACCGCACACCCATCCGGAAGGCGGGGCCCGCCGAGCGGGCCGGGGACCACGGGACCGGGCGCCACCGTTAGGCTGGTCCCGCCGGACCAGGCCGGTCGGGCGACCGGTGGCACGAACAGTGGAGGAACACGTGGCACGCGTCATCGTCGACGTCACGCTCAAGCCGGAGATCCTTGATCCGCAGGGGCAGGCGATCGCCCGGGCGCTCCCCCGGCTCGGCTTCTCGGGCGTCACCGAGGTGCGGCAGGGCAAGAGGTTCGAGGTCGAGATCGACGGTCCCGCCGACGATGCCGCGCTCGCGGACGTCCGCAAGATGGCCGAAACCCTCTTGGCCAACACGGTGATCGAGGATTATTCTGTCCGCGTCGAGGGCTCGTAGGGCGCGTACCGGCGCGGCCAAGACTACGTAAATCACCGCAAAGTGATCTTGGGTCGGACCAGAAAGCAAGCGTCTGACCAACACTAAATAACAACAGCGTGATTTTGCGGTTAGCCCTGATTCTTTCGGGAAACCTCCCCATCGTGACTTTCGGCACCACGGAGGGGTCCGGTGGATATTGAGTTCTCGTTGGCCTTGCCACGGGATGCGCTGGGCATCCCGATGGTCCGCCGAGTGCTGGGGGACACCCTGCGCTGCATCGGCGTCACCGAGGACTGCGTATCCGACATGCTCCTCGCCACCTCCGAAGCCTGCGCGAACGCCGTGCGGCACGGCGGCCCCTCCAAGCGCTACGAGGTGATGGCGGCCATCGGCGAAGGCCGCTGTGAGCTGCGGGTCGTCGACGGCGGCCTCGGGCTCGGGGCGATCCCCAAGCAGTACCCGGCAGGCGACGCCGAGCACGGGCGCGGCATCCTGATCATGCAGTCGGTCGTCGACGAGATCTCCTTCGACATCACCCCCGGCAGCGGCACCACCGTCTTCCTCCGCAAGGAGCTCGACTGGGACGAGGAGTTCCTCGCCCACCACGACCGCGTCCTCGCCGCCGTCTGACCTGCGGCGCTTCGCCCGTCACCGGCTTCCCCTCCACCACACCAGGTCCCGGACCGAAAACCGCCCCTCCTGACGGTCCGCAACCCGCGCCCGCCCCTGGGGCCCGCAGGCCCGGCCGCGCCCGGCCAGCAGGTAGCCTGAGGTGTACCGCCGCAGACCGCCGTCCGATGAGTGAGACGTCGGCGCGGCTCTCGCGTGTGGAGGGATACGAGAGCCATGGGTGCTGCCCGTGTGGGCGTGGTCACTTTTCCCGGAACTCTTGACGATCAGGATGCTGCCAGGGCCGTCAGGCACGCGGGTGGAGAAGCGGTTCCACTCTGGCACGCCGACCGCGACCTCAAGGCGGTCGACGCGGTCTTCCTGCCCGGCGGGTTCTCCTACGGCGACTACCTCAGGTGCGGGGCCATCTCCCGCTTCGCGCCGCTGATGGAGGAGCTGATCCCGGCGGCGCGTGCCGGGCTTCCCGTGCTCGGCACCTGCAACGGCTTCCAGATCCTGTGCGAGGCCCACCTGCTGCCGGGCGCGCTGACCCGCAACCAGGGTCTTCACTACGTCTGCCGCGACCAGCGCGTCCTCGTCGAGAACGCCGCCACGGCCTGGACCGGTGACTACACCACCGGCCAGGAGCTCCTGCTGCCGGTGAAGCACGGCGAGGGCCGTTACGTGGCCGACGGGGCGACGATCGACGCGCTGGAGAGCGGCGGCCAGATCGTCTTCCGGTACGTCGGCGGCAACCCGAACGGCTCGATCAACGACATCGCGGGCATCAGCAACGAGGCCGGCAACGTCGTCGGCCTCATGCCCCACCCCGAGCACGCCGTCGAGGACCTGACCGGCGCCCCCAGCGTGGACGGCCGTGGTTTCTTCACCTCCATCCTGAAGAGGTTCGTGAACCTGTGACAGAAGCAGTGGGCAGGGCGCGAGGAGAGCAGATGACCGACTCAGTCAAGCGAGCCGCCGAGACGCCGGACGAGCCCCAGCCGTACGCCGAGCTGGGCATGAAGGCCGACGAGTACGAGCGGGTGCGCTCGATCCTGGGACGCAGGCCCACGTCGTCCGAGCTCGCCATCTACTCGGTCATGTGGAGCGAGCACTGCTCGTACAAGTCCTCCAAGGTGCATCTGCGCCAGTTCGGTACCAAGGCCCCCAAGTCCGAAGCCCTGCTGGTCGGCATGGGCGAGAACGCCGGGGTCGTCGACATCGGCGACGGCTGGGCGGCCACGTTCAAGATCGAGTCGCACAACCACCCGTCGTACGTCGAGCCCCACCAGGGCGCGGCCACCGGCGTCGGCGGCATCGTCCGCGACATCATGTCGATGGGCGCCCGTCCGGTCGCGGTGATGGACGCCCTCCGCTTCGGCGCCCTGGACGCTCCCGACACGCGGCGGGTGCTCCCCGGCGTCGTCGAGGGCATCAGCAAGTACGGCAACTGCCTCGGCCTGCCCAACATCGGCGGCGAGCTGGTGTTCGACCCCTGCTACATCGGCAACCCGCTCGTCAACGCGCTGTGCGTCGGGCTCCTGCGCAAGGACCAGATCAAGCTCGCCACCGCGCCGGGCCCGGGGAACAAGGTCGTGCTGTTCGGCGCGCGCACCGGCCCCGACGGCATCGGCGGCGCCTCCGTGCTCGCCTCCGCGACATTCGAGGACGAGTCGCACGCCAAGCGTCCCGCCGTACAGGTGGGCGACCCGTTCATGGAGAAGCTCCTCATCGAGTGCTGCCTGGAGCTCTTCGAGGCCGACGTGGTCGTCGGCATCCAGGACCTCGGCGCGGCCGGGGTGTCCTGCGCGACGACCGAGCTGGCGGCCAAGGGTACGGGCGGCATGCGCGTCGACCTCGGCCTCGTCCCGCTCCGCGACCCCTCGCTCCTCCCCGAGGAGATCCTCATGAGCGAGTCGCAGGAGCGCATGATGGCCGTCGTCACCCCCGAGGACATCGACGCCTTCATGGCGATCTGCTCCCGGTGGGACGTCCCGGCCACGGTGATCGGCGAGGTCACCGACACCGGGCGGCTGGTGATGACCTGGCGCGACGAGGTCATCGTCGACATCCCGCCGGGCACCGCGGCCGACGACGGCCCGGTCTACGAGCGTCCTCTGCACGAGCCCGCGGGCCAGGCCGCGCTGAACGCCGACGATCCCGTACGGCTCCCGCGTCCCGCCGACCTGCGCGCGACCCTGCTGGAGTTGCTCGCCTCGTCGAACCTCGCCTCCAAGGAGTGGGTCACCTCCCAGTACGACCGCTACGTCCGGGGCAACACCGTGCTCGCGATGCCGGCCGACGCCGGGGTGCTGCGCATCGGCGAGGTGATGCCCGGCGCCGAGGAGACCGACCGCGGCATCGCCCTGGCCACCGACGGCAACGGCCGCTACGCCAGGCTCGACCCCTACGCGGGGGCGCAGCTCGCCCTAGCGGAGGCCTACCGCAACGTGGCCGTCACCGGGGCGCGCCCGCTGGCCGTGACGAACTGCCTCAACTTCGGCTCCCCGGAGGACCCGGAGGTCATGTGGCAGTTCTCCGAGGCCGTGCGCGGCCTCGCGGACGCCTGCAAGACCCTCGGCGTGCCGGTCACCGGCGGCAACGTGTCGTTCTACAACCAGACAGGGTCGACGCCGATCCACCCGACCCCGGTCGTCGGCGTGCTCGGCGTGCTCGACGACGTCCGCAAGCGCGTGCGGCACGGTTTCACGGCGCCCGGCCTCAAGGTGATCCTGCTCGGCGACACCGGCGAGGAGTTCGGCGGCTCAGAGTGGGCGCACGTCGTCCACGGCCACCTGGGCGGCCTGCCCCCGCACGCTGACCTGCCGGCCGAGCGCTCCCTGGCCACCGTCCTGGTGGAGGCCGCCGAGCGCGGCCTGGTCGAGGGCTCCCACGACGTGTCCGACGGCGGGCTCGCCATCGCCCTCGCCGAGGCCACCCTGGCCCAGGGCGTGGGCGCCACGGTGCAACTGCCCGGCGTGGACCCGTTCGTCGGCCTGTTCAGCGAGTCGGCGGCCCGGGCCCTGGTCACCGTACGGCCGGAGTGCTTCGACGCCTTCGCCGAGCTGTGCGCGCGGCACGAGGTGCCCTGCTACGGCCTCGGCACGACCGGGGGCTCGACGCTGCGGGTCGAGGACGTCCTGGAGGTCCCGGTGGACGAGCTCCGCGCCACCCACCAGGCGACGCTGCCCCTCACCTTCGGCTCCTGACCCGTACCGCTTCCGAGTGATATCGCTAAGGCGGTGGATCCCCCCACAGATCCACCGCCTCTGTGGCCTGAACCGGCCACCCAGTAATAGGGCTTATAGGGCCAGGCATCGACAAAATAACGGATATTTCGGTCATTCGGTAATTTGACGTCGACTGCACTGCCACTTGGGCAGCCTCTCGGTTCGTGTGGGCGTGTCCCCCTATGGCCGAGTACGTAATCGATGGTGGTACAAAATGGACGTACGCCGTACGTCAGACTGGGGGCATGGTCGCCCTCCCCCACGAGACCGCCGTCGTCCTGCCCGGCACCCCCGAATACGCGAAGAAGCTCCGCTACGCCTGGCGCGTCTGCTCGGTGACCAGCCTCGGACTCGTCCTCATCGGCATCAACGCGAGCACGCTGAACGTGGCGTTACCGGCGGTGGTCCGGCACTTCCATGCCGACGCGTTCGCGGCCTCCTGGATCCTGCTGTCGTACCTGCTGATCAACACGGCCACGCTGGTGTTCTTCGGGCGGGTGGCCGATCTGCTGGGACGGCGTGAGGTCTACCTGGTCGGATTCGCGATCTTCACCGTGTGCTCGCTACTGGCGGGGATGTCCCCCGGAGTCGGCTTCCTGATCGCCATGCGGGCGCTCCAGGCGCTGGGGGCGGCGATGATCCTGGCCAACGGCACCGTCATCATCACCGACGCGTTCCCGCCGGATCGCCTCAGCCAGGGCATGGGCGTGTACATCGGGACGCTTTCTGTCGCGCAGCTCGCCGGGCCGACCCTCGGCGGCCTCATCGCCGAGGCGGCGGGCTGGCAGTGGGTCTTCTGGGTGAACGTCCCCGCGGGGGTGATCGGGCTCGTCTGGGGATGGGCGACGCTGCGCCGGGTTCAGGCCGGGCCGCGCACGCCCGTCGACGCGGCGGGCAACCTCATCGTGTTCGCCGCGCTCTCGGCCGTGCTCATCGCCCTTTCTGAGGCGGGTTCACGCGGCCTGTCCAGCCCGGTCGTGGTCACCGGAGGGCTGATCTTCCTGATCCTGATCCCGGTGCTCGTCGTCGTCGAGCGGCGGGCCTCCCATCCGGTGCTGGACCTGCGGCTCTTCGGCGAGCGCATGCTGGCGTTCGCCAACCTGGCGTCCTTCTGCACCGCCCTGTCGCGGTCGGCGCTGGTCGCGCTGTACTTCCAGGCCGCGCGCGGCCTCGACGCCTTCACGGCGGCGCTCGGCGTGCTGCCCGTGCCCATCGGGATGGCGCTCGCCTCGCCGGTCGCGGGCGCCCTCGGCCGCCGGATCCCCCCGTACGCCCTATCGGTCGGCGGCTGCCTGCTCAACTTCAGTGGCCTGCTGTGCCTGTTGCTGTCGATCGGCACGACCACGCCGTACTGGGTCATCGGGGTGGGACTGTTCCTCGCGGGGTGCGGCAACGGCGCGTTCCTCACGGGCAACACGACGCAGGTCATGAGCGCGCTCCCGCCGGGGAGCCTCGGCGTGATGAACGGCTTCCGGCTCATGATCATGAACGTCGGGATCGTGCTGAGCGTCGCGACGACCCTCAGCGTCCTGACCAGCGCGCTCTCGCCCGCGCTGCGCGGTCTGGTTTACGCCGGCACGCTCTCGCGGCTCTCGCCCGTGGCCGTCGAGCAGCTCATGTCGGGCTTCCAGCGGACGTACCTCGTGCTCGCGACGGTCGCACTCGCGGGCGCCGTCACCGCCGCCTGCGCCCGCCCCCGCCGCGCGCGCGAGCTTCGCTAGCTTCCCGCCGGGGCCCGGCCACGGGGGCATCGCGTCGATGGAGACCCCAGGGTTCCCGAGCCCGTTTCCTGAACCCCGTCCACAACAATCGCAACGAACGTCGTTATTGCATCGTTATGGCATGAGTCTGCACTTATCGCGCTGCTCAGCTGTCTGACATAGAGAACGCGCCGGGGCAAAACCCGGCGCGAAGCGCGTATATCAGGAGTAGACCGTGAACCCCCTCAAGCGGACGGCCGGCTTTTCGCTGGCCTTCCTCGCCGTCGCCACCATGACCGCATGCTCGTCCGAACCCATCCGGGCGGCGGGGTCCGCGACCGGCCAAGCCTCGGAGCAGGTCTTACCGTCGGCCAGGACCACGGCGAAGGCTCCCCCGGCAGCCGGCGAGACTCCCTCATCGGCCAGGGCCGCCAGCGTAGGGGCGAAGGTCGTCGGTGTGAAGGCGGCGAAGGCACCGCTCCGCATCGCCGACATCACCCCGATGGGCGAGAAGAGCGAGACCATCGGCGTCGGGTCGCCGATCATCGTCACCTTCGCCAGTGCGGTCCCCAACCGGGCGGCGGCCGAGGCCGTGCTCCAGGTCCAGGCAGAGAAGCCGGTCGACGGCGCCTGGCGCTGGGTCTCCGACCGGAAGGTGGTCTACCGCACCAAGACCTACTGGCAGCCGCACCAGAAGGTCACCTTCACCGGCCGCCTGAGCCAGATCCCCGGCAACGAGGACGCCAAGGACGTCAGCCGCCGCTTCGCGATCGGCGCGTCGAACATCGCCGTGGTGGACACCAGGAAGCACGTGATGAAGGTCCGCCGCGACGGCAGGCTCGTCAAGTCCATCCCGATCAGCGCGGGGCGCGGCGGCCTGGTCAAGAACGGCGTGGACGTCTACCTCACCACCAGCGGCATCCACCTCGCCATGGGCAAGAAGGAGGTCGAGACCATGACCTCAGGGTGGCTCGGGATCACCGACCCCAAGGACCCGCTGTACTACAAGCTGGAGATCCCCTGGGCGGTGCGCATCTCCGACAGCGGCGAGTACGTCCACCAGAGCGCGGGCGACTACCAGTTCCTCGGCAAGTCCAACCAGAGCCACGGCTGCGTGCGGGCCACCCCCGCCGGCGCCAAGTGGTTCTACGGCATCGCCCAGCGCGGCGACGTCGTCCAGATCACCGGCACCAAGCGAAAGCTGGACTGGCGCAACGGCTGGAGCTTCTGGCAGCTCAACTGGACCCAGTGGAAGAAGGGCAGCGCCCTCCCCACGACGCCTCCCACCACACCTCCCGCCGAGGACCCCCTCCAGAGCTGACCTACCGGACTGCCATCGCCCCCGGCACCGAACGCCAACCGGGCCCGTCCGCCGCAGCGGCACGGGCCCGGACCACGTCTTGCCGGGTGGCCTGGCCTTCACACCCGACGCGCTGCGCTGGATCTTCTCCGACCTCGCCGAGGTCGAGGTGCGCCGCATGGAAGAACACCCGCCCGACGCGCCGCTCTTCGGCGTCCCCTTCCTCCTGACCGCCCTGTTCCGACGCCCGGCCGGCGCTTGACGGCCGTACCAGCCGCGTGCCGGACGCTCTGGTCCGGCACGCGGCTGACGGTCAGCTCCAGGTGGCGCGATTGAGCACGTTCGAGAGCCCCGGGGTGTTCCAGACGTCCACCACCAGGATCTTCGACGTCGGCAGGAACCACTCCCGCTGGGTGAAGCTCGCCGTCTGCCGGCCACTGTTGTTGGTCACGCACTGATTGGGCCAGGCGGTGTACTTCGCCTTGTGGCCGGGCCCGACCTGGCGCAGACCTGTCGATGTGGCCCTGTCACCGGGGAACCAACTGGTCTTGGCGTTGAACGGGCAGGACACCACGCCGCTGAAGGGATAGAACTGCTCCTTGCCCGTGTAGGTGAGGTAACCGCCCCCGACCGGGACGTTGGTGATCGCCTTCGGGCCGAACACCCAGAACGACTGGCACCCCGGAGCGAAGGGCTCCGGCCTCTTGCACTTTCCGGTCACCACCACGACGCGGTCCCCGTTGCGGTACACGTTCCAGTAGGCGGGGATCTTCAGGTTCATACCCCGGAAGGAGAAGGTCTTGGTCGCCGAGGCCGACGAGCCGGAGGACACCCCCGCCGCCGAAACCCCCGACGCGGCCGAGGCTGCTGCGGGAGCGGCGAGTACGGCGGCGGAAGCCAGGACGGCGAGCACAGAAGATCGTTTTCTCATGCCGCGAAGCTACTTGTCCCCACTTGAACATGTCTGCGATCTCACTTGCACCGCCTCGTCGCCCTCAGGCCATCCTGACCCCTAGCCCCGCCGAAGAAGAGCACCGCCGCCCCCACCACTCAGGACCCCTCCAGGCTGACCATGTGGAGTGCCACCCGTTGTGTGCCCTGTGTGGCGTCACAGATGCGGCATTGGTCGAAGCCATGGTGGCGCTTGCCCGCGACGCGCGTAAACGGGGCTGGTGGAGCGCGTACAAAGATGTTCTGCCCGGCTCCTACGTGGGACTCGAAGCCGAGGCCTCCTCAATCCAGACCTTCCAGCCACTCGTTATACCGGGCCTACTCCAGACGGCCGAGTACACGGCGGCCATCTGCCGAGCGGCCATGGTCAGGGATCCTGTCGAGATCGACCGGCGAGTGGAAGCCCGGTTGGCACGCCAGCAGATTCTCCTGCGGAGTGATCCGCCTCGCCTGTGGGCGGTCATTGACGAGGCGGCACTACTGCGGCTCACTCCCGAGGTACGAGAGGGGCAACTCAAGAAACTGGTCGAAACCACCCCTCTGGAACATGTAAAGGTGCAGGTATTGCCGGTGTCGGCAGGTCCGCATGCAGGCCTGGCCGGTCCGTTCGTGATCCTCGAATTTCCGGACCCTACCGACCGGAGCGTCATCTATCTGGAGACGGCCACCGATGACCTGTATCTAGAGGAGACCCACCAAGTCAGTCGATATACGCTGCTATTTCAGCATGTATGCGCTTCCGCGCTGAGTATCGACGCATCGGTCGCGCACCTGTCCACCATGCTCAACGAGCTGTGAGGCGATCATGGACCTATCCCATGCAGAGTGGCGGAAAAGCTCCCTAAGTCAGGGCAACGGCGATGAATGCGTCGAGGTCGCGACTAACCTGGCTCGCGTCATCGCAGTACGGGACTCCAAGAATTCTCACGGCCCGAAGCTGATCTTCCCGCGACCGGAGTGGCACGCCTTCGTCTGCGGCGTCAAAGGACGCGACTTCGATCTTTAGCCAAGGTCGAGGGCGGAGGGGGTCGACGGGGCGGAGCCCCCTGGGAAACACAGCCCGAGCCGGAGCGCGCCCAGCGCGCGGAGGCGAGGCCCATTCACCGAGCCGACCAGGATCCATTCACCGAGCCGGCCGGGATCCACTCGCAGAGCCGGCCGGGATCCACGGCCCTGGGAGGCCGTGGATCCGGTCGGGGGCGTTCGGTCAGGAGCCGATCTTCTTGCCCTGTCTGTGCCAGGCGACGGCTACTGAGGGGCGGGGCTGGCTGGTGCCGCCGTCGGGCCAGTGGCTCGCGGGGTTGTCCGGCGTGGCGCCGGTGATCTCGCCGGGGTGCTGGATGGCGACGAAGACGCTGAGCTGGTCCTCGGTGACGAGGGGCCCGCAGGTCTCGGCGCCGTAGGGCACCGTCAGGAACTGCCGCACGTGGCCGCGCTCGGGCCCGGCCAGCGGCATCGCGAACAGGCCGTCGTTCTTGCCCAGCGCGTTCCCGTCCGTGGCGATCCACAGGTTGCCCTCGGCGTCGAAGGTGACGTTGTCCGGGCAGGAGATCGGCGACACCTTGGTCTTGTCGTACCCGCCGAAGTAGGTCGAGGGGTCGGCGGGGTCTCCGCAGACGAGCGGGAGCGCCCACTTGAACGACGTGGCTCCCGCGTCGTTCCTCTCCTCGACGATCTCCAGGATGTGGCCGTGCTTGTTGGAGATCCGGGGGTTGGCCTCGTCCACCTGGGCGGCGACCCGGTTGGTGTTGTTGGTCAGCGCGGCGTAGATGGCGCCGTTGACCGGGTTGCGCTCGATGTCCTCCGGGCGGTCCATCTTCGTCGCGCCGGCCTTGTCCGCCGCCACTCGGGTGTAGACCAGAACCTCCTCGGCGGTCATGCCCTCGACGAAGGACCGCTTGCCGCTGACCAGAGGGATCCACTTGCCGGAACCGTCGAACGCGCCGTCGGCCGGGAGCTTGCCCGTGCCGTCGATCTCGGCCGCCGGGCTGTCACCGGTGAACTTCGCCACGTACAGCGTGCCCTCGTCGAGCAGCTCGCGGTTGTGCCGGTCGAAGCCCCTGATGTAGCGGTCCTTGGAGACGAACTTGTAGATGTACTCGAACCGGCCGTCGTCGCCCATGTAGACCGCGACGCGCCCGTCCCGGGTGAGCGAGGTGGTGGCGGCCTCGTGCGCGAACCGGCCGAGGGCGGTGCGCTTGATCGGCGTGCCCTCGGGGTCGAACGGGTCGATCTCGACGACCCAGCCGAAGCGGTTGACCTCCTGCGGGTGCCTGGCCAGGTCGAAGCGCTCCTCGACCCGGTCGAAACGCCGGTTTCCGCTGGGGATGGCCGTGGTCGTGTTCACGCCGTACCGGGTGAGGTAGGTCTTCTGCGCCTCCGGCACCCCGTTGCCGCCGACGAAGTACTGGTTCCAGTTCTCCTCGCCGGTCAGGACCGTGTTCCAGGGCGTGGTGCCGCCCGAGCAGTTGTTGAGCGTGCCGTACACGGTGGTGCCGCGGGGGTCGGCCGCGGTCTTCAGCAGGGCCGAGCCCGCCGCCGGACCGGAGAAGCGCATCCGGGTCTGCGCGGTGATCCGCCGGTTGTACCTGCGGCGCCCACGCGTCACGAGCTTCCACTGACCGGTACGGCCTGCCCGCTCGATCTCCACGACGGATCCGCCGTGCGCCGCGAGGCCGATCTTGATCTGCTCCAGCGGGACGTTGTCACCGCTGGTCCAGCCGCGGAACATGAGGTTCTCGTCGGTGTACTCGTGGTTCACCCACAGCAGGCCGCGGTCGGACCCCAGCGGGAAGAAGGTCACGTAGTCGCAGTTGTAGCCGAACTGCTTGGCCTGCGCCTCCGCCGTCTGGTTGTCGAAGTCGAACGCGGGGGCGTCGGGAAGCACCGGGTCGCCCCAGCGGACCACGACCGCCGAAATGTACCCGTCCGCGACGGTCAGCGCGTCCTCGGAGTTCGGCGCGACGGAGGCGAACCGCAGGCCGCCCTTGGGGCCGCCGCCATGCCCGAAGGCCTCCACACCCGGGTCCGCGGCGGCGGGGACGGCCGCCGTCGCGCCCGCGACGCCCACGGTCGCCACCAGCGTCCCGAGTGCCCCCGCCCGGATCGCGCCGCGTCGCGAGAGCGTGCTCGTCAGCAGGTCGTTGAAGTAGGGGTTGTCGCTGGTGTTGGAGACTTCATGCGCGCAGGCGTTGCCACAGCGGAACTGGCATGTCATGGCGTCACGGCCACCCCCACGGGGCGTGGAGAGCAACGTGAGCATCCTGCGGGGCGACGGGTTCGCCACAGGTCCTCCAAGGTGGTGCGAGATGTGCGTTGCCGGGACCGTATGGGCGCGACGACAACACCAGGTGAACCGCGTCTGCCTGCCAGATGAATGGTTACGGGGAAGGCACCGGGCAGGATGGACCCGTGTCCACTCGCAAGCTTGATGCCGAAAAGGTTCGTGCCGCGCTGGATTCCCAGCTCGCGGATCTGGGCGAGCACCCGTACGACGGCCCGGCGCCGCAGGCCCCCGACGCCGCCGTGCAGGTGGTGCTCCGACTCTACGAGCAAGGGGTACGTCCCGAGCGGGACCTCGCCCGCTTCGCCGTACGCCATCTGCTCGACCGCCTGGCCGAGAGCGCCCCGGGACGGACGGTCGAGGTGCGCGTGCCGCCGTACGCCGCGGTGCAGTGCGTGGCGGGTCCCCGGCACACCCGCGGCACGCCGCCCAACGTCGTCGAGACCGATCCCCGCACCTGGCTGGAGCTCGCCACCGGCCGCGTCACCTGGGACGACGCGATGGAAGCCGGGAAGATCAGCGCCAGCGGCGCCCGCGCGGACCTCTCCGAGCACCTCCCCCTGCGCAGTTCTTGATCGGATCATGGGGAAGGCGTCTGGACGTTCACACCGAGCTTCCGTTCCACGCACTGCTGCGCCTCGGCCTGCGTGGGCAGGGTGAAGCACTCCTGGAAGTTGTTCACGAACCACGTGAAACCGATGATGCCCAGGATCAGCGTGAGCGCGCTGAGCACGATGCCGACGATCGCGCGGCCCTTGTTGGAGTTCCTGATCACGGCCATGATGCCGACGATCAGGCCGGCGATCGCGGTCAGCACCCCGACGCCGCAGATGAGCAGCAGGAACAGGCTGACGATGCCGAGGACCAGGGCCGCCGTGCCGAGCCCGCCCCCTCGGCGGCCCCCGGCGGGCCAGCCGCCCGGCGGTGGCTGCCCGTACGGAGGCGGACCACCGTAGGGCGGCGTGCCGTACGGCGGCTGCCCTCCCGGCGGCTCCCCATACGGGGGCTGCCCATACGGGGGCTGCCCACCCGGCGGGTACCCTCCCGGTGGATATCCGCCCGGAGGCTCACCGCCGTGGGGAGGCTGTCCACCCAGCGGGTACCCTCCCGGAGGCTCACCGTAGGGCGGCTGGCTGGACGCATGACGGCCCCGAGGGTCGTCACCCCACGGGTGAGGGTTGTTCGGATCGCCAGGTGTCGTCACGGTCCGCTCTTTCGACCTGTATGGGCATGCCTGAAGCATCACTCTCCCCCGGCATCCCCCTGCGCACCGAGCCGACACGGCAAAAACCTGGGGATCTTTGCCCCATGACCGTCAGGGACCGCATCGGCCGCGGACGCCACGTCTCACCCGATCGGACCCGGATTACCAGGCAGCGAGACGCCCAACTTAGACTGAAGCACGTGCTAAAGGGCGACGGCAGGCTAGGCCATGACCTTGACCCCCGTGACCGAGCGCCGCAGGACGCCTGTGGCGTCTTCGGCGTTTGGGCACCGGGCGAGGACGTCTCCAAACTCACCTACTACGGGTTGTACGCGCTGCAGCATCGCGGGCAGGAGTCCGCGGGCATCGCGGTGAGCGAAGGCAGCCGAATCCTTGTCTACAAGGACATGGGCCTGGTGGCCCAGGTCTTCGACGAATCGGTTCTCGGCACGCTCCGTGGCCACCTCGCCATCGGGCACTGCCGGTACTCCACGACGGGCTCCAGCGTCTGGGAGAACGCCCAGCCGACCCTCAGCTCCACCGAGGGGGGCGGCCTCGCTCTCGCCCACAACGGCAACCTGATCAACACCCCGGAGCTCGCCGATCGGCTCCCGGCCGGCTCGATCAGGGCGACCACCGACACCGAGGTGCTGACCTCCCTGCTCGCGCAGGACCGCGACAGGTCCATCGAGGACGCCGCCGCCGACCTCCTCCCGCAGGTCAAGGGCGCCTACTCCCTGGTCTTCATGGACGAGAAGACCCTGTACGCCGCTCGTGACCCGCAGGGCATCCGCCCGATGGTCCTCGGCCGCCTGGAGCGCGGCTGGGTGGTGGCCTCCGAGACGGCCGCGCTCGACATCGTGGGCGCCGCGTTCGTCCGCGAGATCGAGCCGGGCGAGCTGCTCACGATCGACGAGCGCGGCGTGCGCTCGCGGCGTTTCGCCCTGGCCGAGCCCAAGGGCTGCCTGTTCGAGTACGTCTACCTCGCCCGCCCCGACACCACCATCGCGGGACGCGGCGTCCAGGCCACGCGGGTCGAAGTGGGCCGCAGGCTGGCCCGCGAGCACCCGGTCGAGGCCGACCTCGTGATCCCGACCCCCGAGTCGGGGACGCCCGCGGCCATCGGATACGCCGAGGAGAGCGGCATCCCGTACGGCCAGGGCCTGGTCAAGAACTCCTACGTCGGCCGCACCTTCATCCAGCCGTCGCAGACGATCCGCCAGCTCGGCATCCGGCTCAAGCTGAACCCCCTGCGGGAGGTCATCGCGGGCAAGCGCCTGGTGGTGGTCGACGACTCGATCGTCCGGGGCAACACGCAGCGGGCGATCGTCAAGATGCTCCGCGAGGCCGGCGCCGTCGAGGTCCACGTACGCATCTCCTCGCCGCCGGTGTCCTGGCCGTGCTTCTACGGCATCGACTTCGCCACCAAGGCCGAGCTGATCGCCGGGCACCGCACCGTGGACGAGATCTGCGACTCCATCGGGGCCGACTCCCTGGGATTCATCTCCCTGGAGGGCCTGACCGAGTCGACCACGATCCCCGCCGAGCGGCTCTGCCGGGCCTGCTTCGACGGCAGCTACCCGATCCCGATCGACAGCGACAACGTCGGCAAGTTCGTCCTTGAGGCCAAGGCGTGATCTGTCGCAGCGAGGTCGGCACCCTGACGCAGGGGCCGACGAAGGAGGCTTCATGACCAGCTACGCCGCCGCCGGCGTCGACATCGAGGCCGGTGACCGGGCGGTCGAGCTGATGAAGTCGCGGGTCGCGCGATCGCGGCGTCCCGAGGTGGTCGACGACGCCAGCGGCTTCGCCGGGCTCTTCGACGTGTCGGCGCTGCTGCGCTTCAAGCGGCCCCTGCTGGCGACCTCGACCGACGGCGTGGGCACCAAGGTCATGCTGGCCCAGGCGCTGGACAAGCACGACACGATCGGCATCGACCTGGTCGGCATGGTGGTCGACGACCTGGTGGTGTGCGGGGCCGAGCCGCTGTTCATGACCGACTACATCGCCTGCGGCAAGGTGGTCCCCGAGCGCATCGCCGACATCGTGGGCGGGGTCGCCGAGGGCTGCCGCCTGGCCGGCTGCGCCCTCGTGGGCGGCGAGACCGCGGAGCACCCGGGGGCCATGGGGCCGGACGAGTACGATCTCGCCGGCGCGGGCACCGGGGTGGTCGAGGCCGCAGAGCTGCTCGGGCCCGAGCGCGTACGTCCGGGCGACGTGGTCCTCGGGCTCGCCTCGTCCGGCGTCCACTCCAACGGCTACTCCCTGGTCCGGCACGTCCTTCGTACGGCCGGCCTGGCGCTTGAGTCGTCGCTTCCCGAGCTGGGCCGTACGCTAGGCGAGGAACTGCTGGAGCCGACGCGCATCTACTCACTCGGCTGCCTCGGCCTCACGAGGGCCGTGGAGGTCCACGCGTTCGCCCACATCACGGGCGGCGGCCTGGCGGCCAACCTCGCCCGTTCGCTGCCCGGCTCCGTGGACGCGGTCCTCGACCGCTCGTCGTGGACGCCTCAGCCGATCTTCGAGGTCATCGCCGGGCACGGCAGGGTGCCCCAGGAGGAGATGGACCGCACGTTCAACCTCGGCGTCGGCATGTGCGCGATCGTGCCGGAGGAGGCCGTCGAGACCGCCCTGAACACTCTGCGTGAGCACGACCAGCACGCGTGGGTCCTCGGTGAGATCGTCCCGGGTACGGGCGAGGCCCGCTTCCGGGCCTGACCCGGCCGCGCCGGAGACGGGTGGCCGACGGTGGTGAGACATCGTTGGCCACAAGCGGACAGGTCTGCCGGAACCGGCCGGTGGCCGTCCGGGCGACGTGACTGGACGCGCTCCGCGCGGACGCGCCGGGCGGGAAAGTGATCTCGGTCACGGCAGTGGCGGTGCTGACAGCGATGTGGAGCTCCACGAACACGACGAAAGGCTCCTCGCCATGCGGCATGGCAAGGAGCCTTCGAGCGCGCGAAGGAGGCACTCGGCGAGCCTTTGCTCACCGGGTGCCCTACCTGCGTCAACCCGAAAATCGCCTACCGGCGACGGGACCTGTCGTCCTCGTCATCGTCGTCGACCTCGCCGGCGTAATCGGCGTACCGATCGGCCAGCTCGTCGTCGACGACGTCATCATCGTTTTGGTTGGAGTCGTGATTGACTCCGAGCTCCTCGCGAAGACGGTCAAGATCGGTGCCGCCGCTGTTGTACTTGAGCTGGCGTGCAACCTTCACCTGCTTGGCCTTGGCTCGGCCGCGCCCCATCGGCTCGACCCCCTCATGCGGGGTCGTGCCCGACCCCTCGTCGCTAACGCACCACGCGCTGACGCCGCCTGACTTCCGGCGTCAGCTCTCGTTCGACTACAACCGTACCTGTTTTGCGCGCCGCTCGGTACGCCGTATGGGCGTCCGTAGTCAGCGGCCCAGCCAAATACCCCTAAGCCGTCCGACTTCCGACATTCTGCGCTCCGCCAGCCTATCGGCCGCCGCAGCCGGCGGGACCCCTTCCTCGTCAGCGATAGAAAAGATCTTCAACGACGTGTCGAAGATCTGGGTCGCCTTTACTCTGGCGCGGTCCATGTTGAAGCCGTGGATCTCGTCGGCGACCTGGATGACGCCTCCGGAGTTCACGACGTAGTCCGGAGCGTAAAGGATTCCTCGCTCCGCGAGCTGCTTCTCCACGCCGGGATGGGCCAGTTGGTTGTTGGCCCCTCCGCACACGATTTTCGCCCGGAGTCCCGCGACCGTCTCGTCGTCGAGCGCGCCGCCCAGCGCGCACGGAGAGTAGACGTCGATGTCGGCGGCCTTCATCGCCGCGGCGTCCGCCACGACCTGGACCTCGGGGTGGGCCCTGCTGACCCGCTCGACCGCCTGCTCGCTCACGTCGCAGATCACGACCTCGGCGCCGTCCTCCAGCAGGTGCTCCACCAGCCGGTGGCCGACCTTGCCGACGCCCTCGACGCCCACCCGCCTGCCGCGCAGGGTGGAGGAGCCGTAGGTGTACGCGGTGGCGGCACGCATCCCCTGGAACACGCCGAAGGCCGTGAGGATCGAGGAGTCGCCCGCGCCGCCGTTGGGCACCGTGCGCCCGGTGACGAACTGGGACTCCCGCGCGACGATGTCCATGTCCTCGCTGTAGGTGCCCACGTCGCACGCGGTGAAGTAGCGCCCGCCGAGCGACTGGATGAAGCGGCCGTAGGCCCGCAGCAACGCCTCGCTCTTGTCCTTGGCCGGATCGCCGATGATCACGGCCTTGCCTCCGCCGAGGTCGAGCCCCGCCAGGGCGTTCTTGTACGCCATGGCACGCGAGAGGTTGAGAACGTCCTCCAGCGCCGCCTGCTCGGTCTCGTACGGGTAGAAGCGCGTGCCTCCGAGCGCGGGGCCGAGTGCGGTGTTGTAGATCGCGATGATCGCGTGGAGGCCGCTGCGGTCGTCCGAGCAGAAGACGACCTGCTCGTGTCTTGCCTGTCCGATCGATGGGCTCACGTCCTTGTGGGACAGCCCGAAGACGTCGGTCACGATGGTGACTCCCGGTCAATCTCGTCCGCCGCCTCGTCGCGGCGGATCCCGGAACCACCCTATCTAGCTGCTTCTGCCCTCACCATGATCGGCCAGATCCCGACACACCGGGCGCGCCGCGCGTGGCGCCGCCCGCCCGCTCGCTCGCGTCGGCTCGCCGCTCCGTGGCACCATTCGAGATGTGCTGCCCTACGCCGCCTATCTCCGCGTCTACGAGCCGTTGTCCGCGTTCACCGAGCGCGAGCGCGCCTTCTGGGCGACGTACGCCGACTCCAAGGACCGGCCGCGCCGTGCGTTCGCCCTGGAGGCCGAGCACTCGGAGGCCGTCCGCCGGCTTCTCGGCGTGTCGGCCATGCCGGCGCCCGGCGGCGAGAGCGCCAACGCCTATCTGCGGCGCATCGAGGACACCCTGTACGTCTGCCCCTGGCAGAGCAGGCTCCGGTCGTGGCTGGCCTTCGCCCGCTTCCGCGGCGCCACGCCCATCAAGCTGGCCGACCGGTTCGTCCCCCGGGCCATCGCCGAGCAGACGGCAGACGACTTCGACCGGTTCAAGCAGAAGGGGAACTCGTCGGCGCTGCGCACGCACATCCGTACCAGCACCTGGCACATCCCGACTCCCTGGTTCGTGCCCTTCGACTCCGCCGAGCGCTGGCTCGTCCTCGGCCGGCCGGAGGAGCCGACCACCGAGCCCACCGCCCCGACCACCACGGCCCCGGCGAGGAATCTGCTGTACGTCACCTCGATGGCGCAGGCCCGGCGCAGGGTCGCGCGCGCCCTGGTGGTCATCCGCCGCCACGTCGGCGATGTGACCACCCTCTCCGACGTGGAGGAGGTGGGGCGCTGGCTTGAGGAGTTCCACCCGCATTCCCTGGTCGAGCTCGACTACGGCGGCCTCGTCCACCTGATGGACGACGCGACACTCCAGGGCGACCAGTCCGCCGCGGAGCTCGCCGCGGCCCTCACAGGGTTGGACACGGGTCAAGAAGAACTGGCCTTCGCCATGTATCAGCGAGTGATCGTGCGGTGGAAGTCAATACAAGCCCTCGAATCGGCGAACTGAACCGCAAATCCTCGACGTGACCTGCAAAAGTAGGTAACGGGAGTCACCAGCTCGCTTCTGCGAACTGAGTAGTTTGCCGTTTTCACTGCGATACCACGAAACGTGTCGCTAGAATCACCGAGCGTGACATCAACCCGTGGACAAGGCGTTGTACTTAGAGGGCTCGCCAATCGCTCTACGTGGCTGTATGGTCACATCGGGTGATACCGCATATGGTCCAGAAAATCCGTATGAATTGGATCATTGTGGGACATCCGTGACAAGCGCCAACACAAGTCGCAGGATCGCTGTCGCCGGTCCACGGAGGAGAGGCCGCACAAATGTCAGCTCGTACACCCGAGGCCGAGCCACTGCTCACCCCGGCGGAGGTCGCCACCATGTTCCGCGTCGACCCCAAGACCGTTACTCGGTGGGCGAAGGCGGGCAAGTTGACGTCCATCCGCACCCTTGGCGGTCACCGGCGTTACCGGGAGACCGAGGTCCGTGCGCTGCTCGCGGGTATCCCGCAGCAGCGGTCGGAGTGAGGCGGGGACCGTCACGGACCTAGGGGGGAGAACCGGCGCGCTCGCGTCACGTATGTGAGCGCGTCCAACCACACACCCATGACCGCGTGAGGCGGACCCGGGCCACCGGGGGCCATACAGCCCCCACTGCGCGCCCGAGTGACCGTGACCGAGGCCATGGGCCAGGTGTGGGAGGCGCCGCCCGCCCGGCGCCACCTCACCAGGCCCGTGCGGGTGCGTCCCGGTGGGTAACGGATCTAGGGCCTCCACCGCACGGAAGCCCTATCCACCGGTCATCGTTGTGAGAAGGACCTAACCCCGCTCGCCGGGCTCGCGCCCGAGCTCCGGGAGCGACCCGCCGGCCGGGCCGTCGTGCCGGGCGGCGACCCCGAGAAGAGCCACCATCTGGTCGACGAGCAGGCGTTCGAGAGCCTGACGATCGATGTCGCGGTTCTCCAGCCAGTCGAGCCCCGCCGTCTCCACAGAGGCGATCCAGGACCTGAGCGTCGTGCGCAACACCGGGGTCGGCTCGCTCACCTGCATCTGATTCATGATCATCTTGAAGAGGCGCCTGCGCACGCCCTCGACGATCTCCCCCACGTCGCCCGCGCGGTTCGCGGGCCCTCCACGGAGAAGCGCCGCGAAACCGGCCGCGTGGTCCTCCACGAAATCGAAGTAGCGTGTGAGCCCCGCGGCCAGCCCCTCGATCGCGGTGGCGCCGTTCACGGGGCGGAGCATCTCTTCCAGCTCCTGGGCCGCGCTGCGCAACGCGGCGACGTACAGCTCCTGCTTTCCGCCGAAATAGTGATAGACCAGCGCCCGCGAGGCCCCCGCGGCCGTAGCCACGTCGTCTATGGACACATCTTCGGCATCGTGCTTGCTGAAAAGCTCCAGTGCCGCCGCCATCAGCTCTTCCCGGCGGCGGTCAACGCTCAGCCTTCGTCGTACCGGACGCACGTCCCCGGTGCCGGAGCTCTCTCGCTCACCTGGGGCCCTTGATGTCGCACCCACAATGCGCACACTATCGGAGGCGGTGCCCAATAAGCGCAGCCCCGATGACCATCTGCCGAGGCGCACAAGTCACCCGTACCCTCAACGCGACTCGATCGTTTGGTCTGACAGGTGCACATCCACTCAGCGTGGGGAGAACCATGTCAGGACCGTCCATGCAGACGACCGCTCGGTACCCTTCCGATCTCGGCGCGGCCGAGGCCGGGCTGGGCGACGCCCACGGGCCCCGCCCCCGCCCGACGATCCGGAACGTCGCAGAACGCGCGGGCGTCTCCAAGTCGCTGGTCTCCCTGGTGCTGAGGGGGTCCCCGCACGTCAGCGAACACCGCCGTGAGGCGGTGCTCCAGGCGGCCAGGGAGCTCGGCTACCGGCCGAACGCGGTGGCGCGCAGCCTCGTCGAAGGGCGCACCCACCTGGTCGGCGCCCTCGTGGCCGACCTCCACAACCCGTTCTACGCCGAATTCCTCGACGGGTTGCAGGAGAGCCTCCACGGTGACGGCCTCCGGCTGCTGATCGGAAGCGGCCGCTGGGACCCCGCCTTCGAGGAGGAGGCCGTCGAGGCCTTCCTGGAGCTCCGGGTGGACGGCCTCGTGCTGCTCGGGGTCGCCCCGTCCAGCGAGACCCTGGCCGAGGCCGCGGCGTACACGCCCACGGTCGTCGTGGGCGAGCGGGACGTCGAGCTCGACAGCGTGGACATCGTCGTGGACGACGACCAGCTCGGCGCCCGCCTCGCGGTCGACCACCTGGTGGAGCTCGGCCACCGCCGCATCGCGCACATCGAGGGCACGCCGTCGTCGTCGGCGCGCTTCCGCTGCGAGGGCTACCTCGTCGCGATGCGCAGGCACGCGCTCGCCCCGCACATCATGGTCGAGCACGGCGACTTCACCGAGGAGGGCGGGCGGCGGGCGGCAAGGGCCCTGCTGGAGCGCGACCCGCGCCCCACCGCGATCTTCGCCGCCAACGACGTCGTCGCCCTCGGAGTGCTGGTCGCGGCGAGCGAGCTCGGGCTGCGCGTCCCCGAGGACCTGTCGGTCGTGGGGTACGACAACACGCACCTGGCCGCCGTGCACCACATCTCGCTGACCACCCTGGACCAGCCGCGCCGGGCGATGGGCAGGTCGGCAGCCGCCCTGCTGAGCGACCGCATCACCGACCCGGGCAAGCTGGCACGCCTGCGCCAGGTCACGCCCCGCCTGGTGGTACGGCACAGCACCGGCCCGGCTCCAAGTGATGCCCAAGGGTAGGTCAACATCCACGGGATCGGCGCCCACCCCGTGTTGACTCAGAGCAGGCGCCGGCCCCCCGGCGTGCCGGACCGGTCCGAAAGGACTGGAACGCTCGCTTGTCGTGGGGGCAGCGGGTGGGCAGGCAGTGCCCGCCGGGCCAGGCGGCCGGCGTCTGACCGGGGGGTAGACATGCGTGATCCGGAACTGGTCTCGTGCGCCCAGCGCGCGGCGGCCGAGCTAGAGCGTGCGTGGGCGCACTGGCGGGCCACCCGGGGCAAGGACGACGAGGGCTCGACCGAGTCGGTGGCCAGCTACGTCGCCCACTCCATCGACCATCCGTGGGGCCGCCCGCGCGTCGTCCTCGGCCTGGACGCCGAGGACGCCAGGGAGCTCGCCGCGCTGCTCCAGAAGCAGAACCTCGGCGAGCCCGCCTGGTAGCCCCGCTCGTCCCCGTTTCGCATAACGGCCGGTCCACCACGCGGGTACGCGTAGGTTGGACTGCGGACAGGTCGTCTTCGAAGGGGATCATCGTGACCAGTCGAGCACTGGCCGTAACGTTCCTGGCCCTGTGTGGGCTGGGCGCCTCGGCCTGCGGCGGAGCGGCGAGCAGCAGCGCCGCCGACACCGCGCCCCAGAGGGCCGAGACGCGAAGCGTGGCGGCGCGGCCCGCGTCCTCCTCGGCACGCGTCGCGACGGCCGGCACACCGTCCCCCGCCAAGCCGCTGTCCGGCAAGGTCATCGTGATCGACCCCGGGCACAACGGCGGGAACTACCGGCACCCCGACGTCGTCAACAAGAAGGTCAACGTCCTCACCCAGTGGAAGCCCTGCGACACCACCGGCACCTCCACAAACGACGGCTACTCCGAGGCCGCCTTCACGTGGGACGTCGCCAACCGCATGGTCAAGCTGCTGAGGGCCAAGGGCGCCACCGTCAAGCTCACCCGCGACAGCAACTCGGGCGTCGGCCCGTGCATCACCCAGCGCGCGGGCATCGGCAACAGGGCCCACGCGAACGCCGCCGTCTCGATCCACGCCGACGGCGCCCCCGCCTCGGGCCGGGGCTTCCACATCATCATGCCGAAGAAGATCAACGGCCCGGTCGACCCCGTGGTGGGGAGTTCCAAGAAGCTCGGCCTCGCGCTGCGCGAGGCTTACAAGTCGGGCACGGGCATGCCGTACTCCACGTATCTCGGCAAGGACGCGCTCGATTTCCGGAGCGACCTCGGCGGGCTGAACCTCTCCACGGTGCCGAAGGTCTTCATCGAGACCGGCAACATGCGCAACCCGACCGACGCCGCCAAGCTCAAGGACCCGGCGTTCCGTCAGCGCATCGCGGTGTCCCTGGCCGAAGGCCTGCAGAAGTACCTCGGCTGACCGTCCTCACCCCACGACGGGTGACGGCACCCGCTCTTTGGCATGATCTGGGGCATGGCTGACCTGATCCCGCGTCCGAAGGTCCTCGACCTCGCGCCAGGCTCGTACGAGTTCACCCCTCGCGACGCGGTGTCCGGTCCGGCCGATCTGGTCGACGCCGTACGGCTGGCGCTGGCCGTACTGGACCTCGGCCGCGACGAGACGGGCCCCGGGCCGGGCGACACGGGCCTGACACGGGGTGCCGCGGGCCTCGCGGGGGGCGGCACGGCCCCCGGCGGGGCTCAGACGGGTCGCCAGGCGACGATCAGCGTCGAGCCTGATCCGAGTCTCGGCCCGGAGTCCTACGCCGTGAGCGTGGCCCCTGAGGCCGTACGGATCACCGCCGGGGGCGCGGCGGGCGCGCTGTACGCGGGCCAGACGCTCCGCCAGCTTCTGCCGGCCGACGCCTTCCGGTCGGCGCCCCTGCCCGGCGCCCGCTGGACGGTCCCGTGCGGGCGGGTCGAGGACGCGCCGCGCTTCTCGTGGCGAGGCGCCCACCTCGACGTTTCCCGACATTTCATGCCGAAGCGTGAAGTGCTCCGCCTGATCGACCTGCTGGCGGTCCACAAGCTGAACCGCCTCCACCTCCACCTGGTGGACGACCAGGGCTGGCGGGTGGAGAGCCGGGCCTATCCGCTGCTCCACGAGATCGGATCGCACCGGGCGCGGACCACCACCAAGCACTTCCACGGCGAGACCGAGCACGACGACACCCCGCACGGCGGTTTCTACACCCTGGCGGACCTGTCGGAGATGGCCGCCTACGCCCGCGCGCGGGCCGTGACGATCGTGCCGGAGATCGACGTCCCTGGCCACGCGTCCGCGATCCTCGCGGCGTACCCGCACCTCGGCGCCGACCCGGCGAGGCGTCACGACGTGCTGGACCGCTGGGGGATCTCCCCGGCGATCCTGTCCCCGCTCCCCGGCACGACCGACTTCCTGGCGACGGTCTTCGCCGAGATCATCGAGGCGCTCGGCCCGGTGCCGTACTTCCACATCGGCGGCGACGAGTGCGTGCTCGACGCCTGGGCGGCATCGGCCGGGATCGAGGCCCACCGGGAGTCACTCGGGCTCGCGACCCCCGGCGACCTGCACGCGTGGTTCCTGCGCGGGCTCGCCGACGTGCTGGCGGGCCTCGGCTCCCGGGCCGTGGTGTGGGACGAGGCGTTCGTGAGCGGGATGCTCCGCGAGGACACGATCGTCATGCCGTGGCGGGGCGTGGAGGTCGGGCGGCGGGCCGCCGCCGCCGGGCACGACATCGTGGCGACCTCGGTGTTCCCCCTGTACTTCGACTACGCCGAGGCCGCGTCGCCCGAGGAGCCCGTGGCCATCGGCGACACGATCACCGTCGAGGACGTGGCGGCCTTCGAGCCCGTGCCGGCGTCCTGGACCCCCGAGGAGGCGGGCCGGGTGCTGGGCGCGCAGTTCCAGCTCTGGACCGAGCGCATCCCCGACGGGCGGACCCTCGACTACCGGGCCTGGCCGCGCGGGTGCGCCCTGGCCCAGCTCACGTGGTCGGGTGGCTCCGAGGGGTTCGCCGGCGCGCTGCCCGCGCATCTCGCCCGGCTGGACGCCTACGGAGTGGAGTACCGGCCGCCGGCGGGGCCGCGTCCGTGGCAGCGCGGCGGGACGGGCGCCCGGCGGCACCGGCCGGGGGCGGTGCCGGTGGCCGAGGTGATGCGCCGTCTGGAGGAGCTCACCCACGCGGCCGACTCCACCCGCCCGAGCCTGGGCTAGGAGACCTGGTAGCCGGCTTCCACGATCGCCGCGCGGATGGCCGCGTCGTCGAGGGGGCCGCCTCCGGTCACCTCGACGCGCCCGCTCCCGAGGTCGACCTCGACACCGGTGACACCCGGCACCTCGCCGACCTCCTCCTTGACGGAGCTGACGCAGTGGCCGCAGGTCATGCCGGTGACGGTATATGTGCTGGTGGTCATGGGTACGCCCCTCCTCGCAGATGTACCCAGCCAGGGTATGGCACGGCGGCGCTAGCCGCCCACCCGGCCCACCACCTCGCGGACCGACGAATAACCGTGGCGGCGCAGCCTGCGCGAAAGGCCCCGGTTGATCCGCCAGGCCCAGAGCGGGCCCTCGTAGATCATCGCCGTGTAGCCCTGGACCAGGGTGGCCCCGGCCAGCAGGCGCTCCCACACGTCGTCGACGTCCTCGACGCCTCCGACCGAGACCAGGACGACGCGGTCGCCCACCCGCGCGCGCAGCCTTCTCAGCACCTCCAGCGAGCGCGCCTTGAGCGGACGTCCGGACAGCCCTCCGGTCTCGGCGGCCCCGGCCGCCTCGGCCGGGGACAGTCCTTCCCTGCCGATGGTGGTGTTGGTGGCGATGACGCCCGCGAGACCCAGCTCGACCGAGAGGTCGGCGACGGCGTCGATGTCCTCGTCCGCCAGGTCAGGGGCGATCTTGACGAGCAGCGGCGTACGGCCGGCGGCCTGCCGCACTTCCTTCAGCAGCGGCCGCAGCAGCTCGACGGCCTGGAGGTTCCGCAGGCCGGGGGTGTTCGGGGAGCTGACGTTCACGACGAGGTAGTCGGCGAGCGGAGCGAGCTTCCTGGCGCTTGCGACGTAGTCGCGCACGGCCAGCTCCTCGGGGATGACCTTGGTCTTGCCGATGTTCACCCCGACCACCACGGGCAGGCTACGCGGCCTTCGCAGGCGCCGCGCGGCCTGCTGGGCGCCGCGGTTGTTGAAGCCCATGCGGTTGACGATCGCGTGGTCGGAGGCCAGCCGGAACAGCCTCGGGCGGGGGTTGCCGGGCTGGGCGTGGGCGGTGATCGTGCCCACCTCCACATGCCCGAAGCCGAGGGCCGCCAGGGCCTCCACGCAGCTCGCGTCCTTGTCGAAGCCCGCCGCGAGCCCGAAGGGGCTCGGGAAATGGACCCCGAATGCCTGGACGCGGAGCGCCTCGTCGCGTGGCGCCAGCCTGTTGTAGAGCCGGCGCTTCACGACGGGGGCGAGCGAGAGGACCCGGAGCGCGCGAATGGTCAGGTGGTGCACCGTCTCGGCGTCGAACCGCCGGAGCACCTGCGCGAAGAGCAGTCGATACATCACCGATCAGGGTAGCCGGGATCAGTTGAGGCTCGGGTCGTGGTCCATGCGCGGCGTGGTGAGGCTGATGGTCCGCCAGCTCTCCGGTGGAACGATTTCATGCCGGTCCTCCTGGCTGATCCACAGCCGGTGGTCGAAGCGCAGGAGCCTGAGCAGGCGAAGGACCCGCCGCGAGGGCCGGACGATCGTGAGCGTGCCACCGTGCTCCCGCATGTACCGGTCCAGCCAATTCAGCACGCGGACCCCCGCGCAGTCGAGGAACATCACCTGGGCCAGGTCGAGGTTCACGTGAAGCGGCTGGTGGCGGACGAGCAGTACCGGAAGGCGGAGGCGCAACTCCGCGGCGCCCTCAAGGTCGAGGTCGCCGTGCAGAGCCATCACCAGCGCCGTGCGCGGCGGAGGGTCATGCGGTGTGATCACTATCACGATCGGCCGGCCCTTCAGGCTGGGGGCGCCTGTTCGCCCAGGATCTCCGCGGCCAGGTCGGCGACCCGGCGCCGGCTGTCACGCGCCCGCTTGCGCAGGCCGGTGAAGGCCTGGGCGGCGGTCAGATCGTGCTTGCCCATCAGGTATCCGATCGCGCGCTCGATCACGATGCGGTAGTCGAGGGCGTACTGGAGCTGGTCGGCCAGCGCGCTCTTCTCCTCCGCCTTCACCGCCGCCGCGAGCACCTCCTCGATGACGTGCGCGTAGGCGAGGAGGGCCTGGGTGTCGGACTCCTCCCAGTCGTGGGGTTCGGCCTGGTAGACGTTCAGGGTGCCCACCGGCCCGTCTCCCAGGCGTACGGGGACCCCTGCCACCGCCCGCACGCTCGGATGCAGCAGCTCGGCCAGGTCGGGCCATCGCTCGTCGGACTGGACGTCACGCGTGGTCACCGCGGCGTTGTTGAAGAACGCCGACACGCACGGCCCCCGGCCGATCGCCGCCTGCGCGTGCTCCAGGCTGCGTCCGGCCTCGTCGGTCGTCACCAGGTAGCGCAGCGCCTTGCCCTCGTCGGCGAACATCAGACCCGCGCCCGCATAGCCGAACAGCCGGTCCACAACGCGCACGATGCGTTCCAGGTGGTGCACGACCCCAGTGGCCTCCGAGGTCTTCTGCACGCCTCTGAGGCTTGCGACCAAGGACTCCGGATCAATACGTGTCATTTCCCATCCTCTTGAGAACCTCATCCCTGCGCCGGCTCAATGGAGAGGCATGCCTTTTCGCATTGCATCTGCCCGAAATCGGGCACAACAGTCCCGCTTTCGCGAGCGCCGGGGAGTGACAACCCGAACAACCCGGATCGCCTGGGGATCCGGGGGGCGAAAGCAGGAACGCCGATGACACCGTCCGTCGGACGGAGTGAATCGACGAGCGCGGCCGGCGATCTGCGGAGCCACAGCGCGCTTGACATGGTCAACGCCCGTGCCAATGGCGGTGCCACCTCCATTTGAGGAAGCTCCGCGGACACAGGGCGGAATGATCTGCGACAAAGCGTAGTGCGGCACGATGACTCTGGCCAAGTGGTTGACTCACCTGGTCGAAAATCAGGGTGTCGAACGGCGTCGGCCTCGCTCGTACGGCTTCCGCGACCCCGTCCGGGCGATGTGGCACGGCGAGGCGCGTGGCCGCAGATGAGCGATCAGGTTCGCTCCGCGACTACTGGATGCAATTAGATGCGCGCGGCTTCGCACGCGTGTGCGGCGCCGCAAGCACGATTAGATCACATGTTCGATGATTATGTGACATTTCTACTACGGGTCCCTGTCAGCCTATGCGCTGCCCGGTGGTCGTGGCGCCCGCGTGGGGCCCGCGGCCCTCACGGCCGTACCGCGGCACAGGAAACCGCAGGTAAGAGCTCTAATGAGGAATACTTCCCCCTGCACAGGAAGGAACCACATCGGTGACCAACATCTCCGCTGTCGCGAGCCCGGTGGACTTCTCCGCTCATGGTGACTACGGGCTGAAGTCCTCCACCGGGGCGAAGGGCGCCTTCACCCGGCCGCCGTACAGCTTCAGGGACCGGGTGACCGCCGACGGCTCCAGCGGCTACCCGGCCGAACCCGGCCGCTACCACCTGTACGTGTCGTCGGCCTGCCCCTGGGCTCATCGGTCGATCATCGTGAGGGCACTGAAGAAGCTGGAGGACGTGGTCTCGCTGTCGGTCGTGGACCCGATCCGCGACGGCCGGGGCTGGGCGTTCCGCGAGGGCCCCGGGCACACCGCCGATCCCGTCAACGGCTTCACGCTGCTGCGCGAGGCGTACGAGGCGAGCGACCCCGGATACGACGGCCACGTGTCCGTGCCGGTGCTCTGGGACCGCGAGACGGGCCGCATCGTCAGCAACAACTTCCCCGACATCACGATCGACCTGGGAACGCAGTTCGAGCGGTGGGCCGGCACCGGCGTCGACCTCTACCCCGCCGACCTCAGGCCGGAGATCGACACGCTGAACGACCGGGTCTACGCCACCGTCAACAACGGGGTCTACCGCTGCGGCTTCGCGGCGAGCCAGGAGGCCTACGACGAGGCCGTCACGGCGCTCTTCGCGACACTGGACGACCTCGAACAGCGCCTCGGCGCGGGCCGCTACCTCTTCGGCGACCGGCTCACCGAGGCCGACGTACGGCTGTGGGTGACGCTCGCCCGCTTCGACGCGGTCTACGCCACCCACTTCAAGGCCAACCTGCGCCGCCTGGTGGACTACCCCAACCTGTGGGCGTACGCCAGGGATCTGTACCAGCGTCCCGCTTTCGGCGGGACCACGGACTTCGACCACATCAAGCGGCACTATTACGGGACGCACCCGCGGATCAACCCGGCCCGGATCGTGCCGGCCGGTCCCCTGCTCGACTGGAACGCCCCTCACGGCCGGGAGCGGCTGTCGTCCTGAGGCCGGGGTCCTGCGGGGAGCCGGGCCACCAGAAGCGGTCGCCGAGCAGCGTGACCAGGGCGGGGACGAGCACGCTCCGCACGAGGAGGGTGTCGAGCAGCACCCCGAAGCCGACGATGACCCCGATCTGGGTGAGCGTGATGAGCGGGAGCACCCCGAGCACGGCGAACACCGCCGCGAGCAGGATGCCCGCGCTGGTGATGACGCCGCCGGTGACCGCCAGCGCCGCGACGATGCCCTCGCGGGTGCCGGCCTCGGGCGTCTCCTCCCTGGCACGCGTGGTCAGGAAGATGTTGTAGTCGACCCCCAGAGCCACCAGGAACAGGAAACTCAGCAGGGGAACGCTGAGGTCCAGTGCGGGAAAGCCGAAGACGTGGGTGAAGGCGAACCACCCCGCGCCGAAGCTCGCGGCGAAGCTGGCGACCACGGTGAGCACCAGCGTGACGGCCGCCACGACCGACCGCAGCAGGAGCAGCAGCACGAGGAGCACGACGGCCAGCACCAGAGGGATGATCAGCTTCTGGTCGCGGACGGCCGCGTCCCGCTCGTCGAGGTCGGCGGCCTCGGGCCCGCCCACGACCGCCGAGGCGCCGGGTACGGCGTGTACGGCCTCACGCAGCTTCCCGATCGCGGCGAAGCTCGCCTCGCTGCCCGGCTCGGCGTTCAGCACCACGTCGGCACGGGTGTACTCGGGGGTCTTCTCCCCGATGGTGACGCGCGGGTTCCCCGGGATGGCGGAGGCCGCCGCCCGTACCGCCTCGGCCGCCGAGGTGCGGGAGACGACCACCACGGGCTGGGCGCTTCCGGCAGGGAAGGCCCGGCTCAGCGTCTCCTGGCCGGCGATGGCCTCCACCCGGTCGCGGAACTGCTCGGTCTGCGACAGGCCGCTCCGCACGCCGATGATCCCTGATGCCAGCGCGGCCAGGACTCCCAGGCTGACCACGGTCATGACGACGGGCCTGCGCGACACCGCGCGCCCCACCCGCGACCACGGCCCCGTGCGCGTCGGGTCGGCCTGGCCGACCTTGGGGGCGAAGGGCCAGAACAGGCCCCTGCCGAAGAGCACCATCGCGGCGGGAAGGACCAGCAGCGCGTACGCCACGGCGGTGACGATGCCGATGGCGCCTGCCATGCCGATGCTCCGGTTGAACGGCGAGAGCGCGAAGACCAGCGTCCCGAGCGCGAGGGTCACGGTGGCGGAGCTCGCGAGGATGGCCGGCGCGGCCGAGCGGACCGCCCCGCTCATCGCCACGTGGCGGTCGTCGTGGAGGCGAAGCTGCTCGCGGTAGCGGGCGATGAGCAGCAGGGCGTAGTTCGTCCCCGCGCCGAAGACCAGCACGGAGGTGATCCCCAGGGTGGAGTCGTCCACGGTCAGGCCGGTCGTGCGGGTCAGGAAGGCGACGACCTTGGACGCGACCTGGTCGGCGACCCCGATGACGCTCAGGGGCACCAGCCACAGCCAGGGGCTGCGGTACGTCAGCAGCAGGAGGAGCGCGACCACTCCGGCGGTGACGGCGAGCAGGGTGATGTCGGCGCCCTCGAAGACCGAGGCGAGGTCGACCTTGAAGCCCGCGCCGCCGGTCACCTCGACACGCGCCCCCGGGGGCAGCCCCCGCCGGCTCTCGGCCCTGATCTCGCCGACCGCCTCGGCCAGCTCCGCGTTGGAGAGCGACCCCGCGAGCGGTACGGAGACCAGCGCCACGTCGCCCTTGGGCGAGAAGACCGGAGGCGGGACCCGGCCCCCCACGGCCAGGGCGGCCATCCGCCCGGCGCCGGACTCGATCGCGGCCTTGTCCTGGGCGGTCAGCGATCCGTCACGGCTGTACACGACCAGGGCGGGAAGGAGCTGGCCGCTCGGCATCCGCTGCTGGAGCCGCACGACCTCCGCCGACTCCGCGCCCTTGGGAAGGGAGGCGGCCGGATCGCTGCCGATCTTCGAGGCCCCGCCGAACGCGAGCGCGAGGCAGGAAAGGATCAGTGCCACGGCGACCGTGACCCACTTGCCGCGTGCCCCCCAAAGCCCGGCCCACCTAATATGCTCTGCTCGCGCCATAGCAGTTTCTTTCATCCATGGAATATTTCTATGGCGGAAGATTAAGCGCACCCAGGCGCCGGCGGCAACACGAAGCCGGCGACCGAAGCCGACGACCGAAGTCGGCGACACGAAGTCGGCGACACGAAGGAGGACGGCCGTGTCGGCAGACACGCCAGGCAGAGCAGACACGCCAGGCAGAGACGCCGGCAGCCCATTCGAGCTGATGACGCTGATGCGGCGTCTCAACGTCGAGCTCGACCGGTTCGCCGAGCGGTTCGCCGCGGACCACCGCCTGCACCGCACCGACGTCAACGCCGTCGTCGTGATCATGGACGCGGCCCGCGAGGGCCGGCCGCTCAGCCCCGGAACCCTCGGCGCCGCCCTCAACCTCAGCCCCCCGGCCACCACGGCCCTTCTCAACAGGCTGGAGCAGGCGGGGCACGTCGAACGGCGCAGGAGCGCGACCGATCGCCGCAAGGTCGAGCTGGCCCTGCACGAGCAGGCCGTCACCCTGGGCGGCCAGTTCTTCTCCCCCCTCGCCCGCCACCTGTCGGCCGCCTTCAGCGAGTTCACCGACCAGGAGCGGCAGGTGATCGAGCGCTTCCTCACGGGGAGCATCGACGCGACGATCAGCGCGCGCCACGAGTCGGCGGCAGGCCACGACGGCGATAGCCGTCCGATCGACGGTGCTTGATACCCGTTTGCAGCGACCGGGCAAGGCGATTGCAAGCGGCCGATCACATACTGCGGTCATCACGAACAGAGAGGACCGCTCCGATGACGATCACCCGCACCCTCACCGGCCTGGCCGTGGCCGCCGCCGCCCTCGTCGCGATCGCCCCCGCCGCCGCACAGGCGTCCACCGGCGCATCGGACGCGGTCACCACCGCCTCGTCCTCCTCCTTCTCCGGGTGGGGCACGTACTACGCCCCCGGCCGCCGGGCCAAGGCCGCCGGCTCCCTGTCGGCCACGGGTGAGGACCACGAGGTCATCCCCACCGCCGACACAGTGAAGATCTCCGGCAAGGTCACCGACCTCACGCGTGGCTCGTCCTGCGGCCTCGCGGTCTTCCGCATCACCTACCTGGACGACACCGGCAACCTGCCCTTCAAGCACCACACCGTCCGCGACTGCACGTACGGCTCGCCGAAGTCCTTCTCGTTCAAGTACCCGGACGTGTACGAGGTCGAGCTGAAGATCTGCTCCGAGGCCAAGTCCTCCAAGCCGTCGCTGAACTGCCTCTACGCGGGCACCTGGAAGGTCATCTACCTGTCCAAGTAACCCCCGTGACCAGGTCCCGGCCCGCCCCGGGCCGGGACCAGCGTCTTCAGGGACAAAAGACCCGAATTTTCGTTGTCCCCTGTGGGCTCGGCGGGTCTCCTCTCAGGGAGGGACTCGCCGGATCTCCTCTTGTGGAGAGGTTTGTCCATTTATGGTGAGCGTTGCCCGGCCCAGCGCCCGCGGGCGACGCGGGGACGACTGACAGGGAGCGGAGCGCGATGCCCGGAACCGGTAGGGGCGGACCCGACACGGCCATGGTGTCGGCCGCCCGTGACGGAGACCAGCAGGCGCTGGACGATCTGGTGGCCGATTCGCTCCCGCTCGTCTACAACATCGTCGGCCGGGCCCTGAACGGGCACGACGACGTCGACGACGTGGTCCAGGAGACCCTGCTCCGGGTGGTCCGCGCCCTGCCCGACCTGCGTGACCCCAAGGCGTACCGGTCGTGGCTGGTGGCGATCGCCATCCGCCAGGTACGCGACCACGAGCAGGACCGCCGGACCACGCAGCACCGCCGGGCCGACCTGGACACCGCCACCGAGGTGCCCGACCCCGAGTCCGACTTCGCCGCCCTGACCGTCCTCCGGCTCGGGCTCACCGACCAGCGCCGCGAGGTCGCCGAGGCCACCCGGTGGCTGGACGACGACGACCGGTCGCTTCTCGCCCTGTGGTGGCTGGAGGAGACCGGCGAACTCGGCCGCGCGGACCTGGCCGGCGCGCTCGGCCTGTCCGGCCGCCACACCGCCGTACGCGTCCAGCGCATGAAGGAGCAGGTCCAGACGGCTCGTACGGTCGTGCGGGCGTTACGGGCCGGCTCCGGGTGCTCCGAGCTGCGCACGCTCACTTCGAACTGGGACGGCGCGCCGAGCCCGCTGTGGCGCAAGCGCCTCGCCCGGCACGTTCGCGGCTGCGCGATCTGCGGGCGCCGCGCCGCCGGGCTCCTGCCCATCGACCGGCTGCTCAGCGGGCTTCCGCTGCTGCCCGTCCCCGCCGGTTTCCTGCTGGACCACATCCAGGTCATACCTCCGGCCACGGACGCGATCCGGCACGTCGCGTCGCACTTCTTCGCGGGGCGGGGCGCGCACCGGGCATCCCACGCCATGGGCTCACGGGGGCCGCGCGAGCTGCTGTCGTCGGTCCCCCACGGTCCGGCGGCGGCCGGGGTGGCCGCCGTCGTCGCGGCCGCAGTGGTCGCCGGGCACCTCGTCACCACACCCGCGCCGGTGGCCGGACCCGTCGTGAAGCCCAGGACCAGCAAGATGGCGCCGACGCCGACTGCGACCCTCACACCCCGGCCCTCCCCGGCTGCGAGCCGGCCCAAAGCGTCTCGCGCGCCGGTTTCCGTGGCCGTCTCGGCCAAGAAGGGGGTGGGCGTGTGGAAGATGCCAGGGCTCAGCGCGGCGCTCGCCAAGTCGGGCGCGAGCTGGTACTACACGTGGGACACCCACCATGACGGCGTCAGCACGTCCAAGTCGGTCGAGTTCGTCCCGATGGTGTGGGGGCCAGGCAGCGTCACGCCCGCGAAACTCGCCCAGGCGAAGCGCGCCGGGCCGTACCTGCTCGGATTCAACGAGCCGGACCTGTCCGCCCAGGCCAACATGACCGTGGAGAAGGCGCTGTCCCTGTGGCCCAAGCTCATGGCCGCCGGTCGTGTGCTCGGCAGCCCCTCCGTGGCGTTCGGCGGGGACACTCCCGGGGGCTGGCTCGACCGCTTCATGTCGGGAGCGGCAGCCCGCGGCTACCGCGTCGACTTCGTCGCGGTGCACTGGTACGGCGCCGACTTCCGCACCGCGCAGGCGGTCACCCAGCTCAGGACCTACCTGCGGGCGGTCTACCAGCGCTATCGCAAGCCGATCTGGCTGACCGAGTACGCCCTGGTCGACTTCTCGAACGGCACCCGCTACCCCTCGGACGCGCGGCAGGCCGCCTTCCTCACCGCCTCCGCCAAGATGCTTGCCTCACTGCCGTACGTGCGGCGCTGGGGGTGGTTCGGCCTGCCCTCCTCCGGCACCGGGCCGAACAGCGGGCTGTTCCGCGGCAACGGAGTCCCGACCCTGACAGGCCGCGCCTTCCAGTCGGCCCGCTGACCACTTCGACCCGTCTCAGGTCGCTTGACCCGGCTCAGGTAGGGGGACGGCGCTCGCCGATCACAGGCGGCGGCCCGCCAGCTCTCGTCGTCGGGCTCGTAACTCCTGCGCACGTTCGAGCTTCCATACGGTGTCGCGGGATCCTTCGTAAACCCTGTTGAACTCCTCCTGGTATTCGGCGACGGGAAGAACCTCTCCAATGGCTGCACGTAGGCGGGGGAACGGTCCAACGCTCCTGCGATTCAGCGATCGCCGTAATGCCTTCTCACGCCTTGTCCTCTTCACGCTCTTCAGGGACTTCACGGACTTCACGGCCCTCTTCACGGCCCTCTTCACGCGCGGGGCCATCGAGGTAGTGGAACGCCTCGCGGGCGGAGCGCACACTGTCGTTCAAAGCCTGTTCCAGGCGATCGGCGTCCTCGGCGAGTATCGCGATATCGGGCACGGCCAGCCTGTCGGAACCGGCTTCCGCGAGCAGTTCCTCATAACGGGGAAGCCGTTCGCGCAACGCCTCGATCTGGGTGCGCGCGTGATAGGCGCGCTCGGCCCGCGCGATATGACGGGAATATCGCTCCAGTGCCTCGACCCGGGCGGTGACCGCGGCCTCGCTCGCCGCGAGCGCCCGTTCAAGCGGGCTCACGACCGCCGACACCTCGTGGGACACGTCCACACCGACGATCTCGGCGTGTTCGGAACGCAACGCGGAAAGCTTGGCCAGCAAGCGTGCGATCTCCCACTCGTGGGCGGGAAGGATCACCGCGTTGCCGATGCCGTCCATCAGGCCCTCCCGATTCACCCGGGACCGCAGGACCGAATCGACCGCCCTCCTGGAACGGGCGAGGAGTTCCCTGCTCGCCGCGTCGAAATCCTCGGGAAGGAGATAACGGCCCGCGTACCGGCGGGCGTGCCCGTACACGATGCGCTCCGGTGTCTCGTCTTCCTCGTACGCGTTCGAACCGCCACCCATGAGCAGATAGGACACCAGTACGAGCCCCACGAGAAGCCCGAACACCGCCGTGCCGATCATGCGGCTGAACAGCATGAGCACGATGGCGAATGAGGCCAGGCACGCGCTCATGACGCGAATGGAACGCGGAAATCGCGGGACGCCGAAGTCCACCTGGTGCTCGGGGATCCATCCGGCGCGGATGCGGGAAAGAAGCCGCTCGTTACCGCGCAACAAGTTGGCGACATCCCATGGCACTTCAGGATCCACAATCGTGCCGATCCGTCGTTCTCCGGGCGGGCCACCACGGGTTACGACCACGCGAGTCCCCCTCCTCGGCCTGCCGTGATCATACGCCTTACTGTTCCCCCGAATCAGGTGGCACACGACCTCGGAACCCGACGTAATGAAAAGGCACTGGAAAAAATCACCCTTTGCTCGATGACATGCCCTGCTTGACTACGCGCTCAAAGGATGATGAAATCCCACGTCAGCGTCGCGGTGTACCCGGCATACAGACCGCCGAGGGCATGGAGGCGCCGAATCATGGGATGACCATGGAACACTCTGGCCGCCTCGCGGCATTCGGCAATCAGCTGATCGAAGTACACCTCTGGCTCCGCGAGGAGCTGGCCCGGCTCCGTGAGGACGTCGATTCCCATCTCGACGGCCACGGCGAGCGGCCACGCGAACTCCGGGCACACTGCCTGACATTCTGCTCGGCGCTCAGCCGGCATCACACCGGCGAGGACGACGGCGTCTTCCCCGCTCTCGCGGAGCGATTCCCCGCGCTGCGCCCCGTGCTCGACGAGCTGAAACGGGACCACCACCTCGTGAGCGACATCCTGCTGCGGCTGGAGGAACTGCTCGGCGGCATCCAGCCGGATCCGGGCCCGTCCGAGGCGCGGCGGGTGCGGGCCGAACTGGACGGCCTCACCGCCCTGCTGGAATCGCACTTCGTCTACGAGGAGAAACGCATCGTCGCGGCACTCAACTCGCTGAACCCGCCAGGCTGGGACGCCGCGACACCCGACTTCCTCCTGACCACCGACCCCCGGCAGCCAGGCACGTCCCGGGTCTAGCTCTCCGCCCGGGCCGGTAGGAGCAGGGCGGTCACGACCACAGCCACGGACAGCACCGCGCCGATGATGAAGGCCAGCCGCATGCCACCGAGGGTGGCGAGCGCCTCGGTGACTCCCTCGGCCTTCAGGGCATCGGCTCGGGCACTCATCACGGTGATCACGAGCGCGGTGCCGACGGCTGCGGCGACCTGCTGGAGTGTGCTCAGGATCGAGCTGCCGTGGGAGTAGAGGTGGGAGGGAACCGCTCCGAGTCCGAGGGTGAACACCGGGGTGAAGGTCGCGGCCAGACTCACCATCAGAAGCGCGTGCAAACCGAGGAGCTGCCAGTACGGCATGGTCATCGTGACCTGGGTGAAGCCGGTGAGCGCGAGCGTGATCCCGATCGCGCCGGGGACAACCAGAATCCGGCCGCCGAACCTGTCGAAAAGGCGGCCGACGGTCGGACCGAGCAGACCCATCGCGAGGCCGCCCGGCATCACCAGCAATCCGGTTTGCAGGGCGCTGAGTTCGCGGACGTTCTGCAGATAGAGCGGCAGAAGGATCATTGAGCCGAGCATCGCCATGAAGGCTACCGACATCAGGATCAGCGCGACCGTGTAGGTGCGGTGCCGAAGGGTCCGCAGATCCATCAGCGGCACGCCGCGCTTCTGCAACGACAGCTGGCGAACGATGAAGACGACGATGGTGACCAGGCCGGCCGCCACGATTCCAGCGGCACTGCCGACGTTGCCGCTGCCGAACCGGCTGAGCCCGTAGACCAGGCCGCCGAAGCCCGCCGCGGCGGTTGTCACGCTGAACCAGTCGATGGTGCTGAACTGGCGCTCGCCAATGTTCTTGAGCTGCCGCAGGCCACCCCAAGTGATCACCACGGCGATGGGGAGCACCACGGCGAAGAGCAGGCGCCAGGACCCGAACTGAAGGATCACCCCCGAGATCGCTGGGCCCATCGCGGGCGCGACCGAGATGGCCAGGCTGACGGTGCCCATCACCCGGCCCCGGTCTTTCTCGGGCACCACCTGCATCAGCGTCGTCATCAGCAACGGCATCATCACAGCTGTCCCGGACGCTTGGATGATCCGGGCGCCCAGCAGCACCTCAAATGACGGCGCGACGGCGGCCAACACCGTACCGAGGAGGAACAGACCCATCGCGGTGGCGTACGCGTGGCGCGTGGACACCCGCTGCAGGAACCACCCGGTGATCGGGATGACCGCGGCCATGGTCAGCATGAAGGCGGTCGAGAGCCACTGCGCGGTCTGCTCGGTGATGTGCAGCGCCCCCATCAACTGCGGGATCGCATTGATCATGATCGTCTCATTGAGGATGACCACGAATGTGGCGAGCACCAGCAGTCGGATCACGGCCGGGGTGCGACCTGAAACGGTGGCCGCGGATGTGGCTGGTGAGGCGAGCTGTGGACTGGACACGGAACCTCGTTCGGGGTTGTCGGGCACACCGTGGTCATGGCTGGCGTCGCAGCCTTCGGTCTTACGCGTGGTCGTGGTCATGCGGCAAATTCTGTCCGCCGCCACCGACAAACTCATCGGCCCGGCCAGCCTTGCGGCAAGCAATGCAACGCGTCATCTGGTTTTCGCCGACAGCACCATCCGTGAAGAGCTGATCACCGGCTGATCCAGGAATCGATCTATCCCGTTCCAGGAAGCGATACCACCTGGATTACTTCCGCTCCAAGGTCACTTCGGCGGTCGTGTCGTCGCCATGTACGGCTACGACGAGCGCGACGTCTGCCTGGTGCACACAACCAGCAGGGAGGAGCGGTGCGCACCAGTTGGGCCGGACCCGAGGGTGAACCAGCCGAGAAGTTAACTTGCCGTCGCTAAGTTAGCATGTTAACTTACCCGCATGGAACGCAATCTAAGTCTCAACCTGCACGTACTCACCGCCCGTCTGGACCGGGCGGCCGACCGGATCCTGCGGGCAGAGCACAACATCTCCTACAGCCGTTTTGTGGCGCTGACCCTGGTGGGAGAGCTGGGGGCCTCGACGCAACGGACCCTTGCCGAATCCCTCGGCGTGACCGAGCCGTCGGTAAGTCGCATGACCGCCGTCCTCGCCGCCGACGGGCTTCTCGACGCCCAGCCCGACCCGGCCGGGGGGAACCGCCGGCGACTGAGCCTCACCGAGGAGGGAAAGCGGCTGGTGACCTCCATCCAGCAGGGGCTCGAAGAACGGCTGGCCACGGTCGTCACCCACAGCGGCGTGCCGTACGCCGAGTACGCCCGGCAAACCGCGCGGTTGCTGGCGACGTTCGAGCGACTGGAGCAGGAGGCGGCCAAATGAGCCAGAACATCCAGACCCCGCCGTCACACCAGCACACCGTCTTCTCGGCCGACGGCACGACGATCAGTTATCAGACGATGGGCGCCGGACCGGGTCTCATCGTGCTCGGTGGCACGCTGAAAACCTCGGAGGACTATCTGCCGCTGGCCTCCACGCTGGCCCGCTCCTTCACGGTGCACATCGTCGACCGGCGAGGACGCGGCGCCAGCGGACCTCAGGGAACCCAGTACTCGCTGCGGAAGGAAGTGGAAGACCTTCAGGCCGTCCAAGCGGCGACCGGGGCGCGACTGGCGTTCGGTCACAGCTACGGCGGGCTCGTCATCCTTGAGACCGCACGCTCGTTTCCACTGTTCGATCGCATCGCGGTCTTTGAGCCTGGATTGCCCTACGCCCCTGTGCCCACCGGCTGGATGGCCCCGTTCCGGGAGCGACTGGCCGCAGGTGACCACTACGGCGCGTTCATTCACTTCGTCCAGGGTTCGGGCGGCGCGCCGGCCTTTATGGCCAAACTGCCGCACTGGTATCTGCGCATGGCTTTTCGTGTGGGATTCCGCGGGCCGACCTGGCAGAGAATGCGGCCCCTACTGGGGGCCTGTCTGGCCGAGCACGAGCAGCTCGCGGCCCAACAGGGCCGGCTCCCGGAGTTCGCGGACGTCACCGCCCCGGTGCTGCTCCTGGTGGGCGGCCGCTCGTCACGCGAGCACCAGGAGGGGTTCGCCGCGCACCGCGACACCCTTCCTCACGCCGTGCTCGAAACCATGGACGGCCTCAACCATTTGAGCCCATCGGAGCGGAAATCAGGTCCGATAGTGGCCGAGCGGGCTCTGGCGTTCTTCCTGTGATGGTTCAGCCAAGCGGTCTCGCGATTGTTCCGGAGTCGGCGTTGCCCCCCGACGACACCCCCTGGTCCGTCGCACCACAACCAACCTGTCCGCCGTAACAGTGGCCCGCCCCGCAAGACCGGTCATGTTTCTAGGGGTTCATCTCGGAAGGGTTGATGTACCCGTTGATACAAAAACCCCGAACCAAAAGACGGTCCGGGGTTATCGCTGGTCAGAATGTGGTCAGGGGCGGGGTCGAACCGCCGACCTTCCGCTTTTCAGGCGGAACAACCACCCTGGTCCCCCGCCAAAGAGCAAGGTCAGAGGGTGGTGTAGGGCTGCCGACGGACGCCCCTGGTGGCGGACGTTGCTGTCACTACTGCTGTCACCGTGTCGTCCAGCTACGACGGTGGAGCCCCAACTTGCCTGATTTAGTCGAACGCCGGCAAAGCACGGATCAGATGGCCGACCCTCATTTGATCCGGCATTGGCCAGTATGCAAAACGGGGTGCGAGCATACAGTGAAATGCCCCACAAGCGATCAGTTCTTCCAGAAGATCAAGCGGTGACGCTAGAAGAAGCCCAAAAGATTTTAGCGCTGCACGCTGCTTTAGAATTCCCTTATCCATGGTCATGAAGACATGCATTCCCATGCGAGCCGCAGACCTAACTAGCGTACGATCGAAACCTTGAGGCAGATTTGCTACAGCATCTTCGAGCAATGAATCAGGAAGAACAAGTAGTCCCTCTCTGGAAGGAGAGTCAATCCCAGACGGCTCGCCACTTACGAGACTCAGCGCTGAGGCGAACTCTTCGAATGCCCTGATTCTGTCGGATTGACGTTCGGAGGATAGGCGTTTTTTTGCATCCTTGATTGATGCCGGCAAGACGACGAATCTGATATCTCGCAGCACCCACAAAGCCGTCAGCATTTGCAGTCCTTCAAGTTCGCCTGCATAGTCGCCATCCACGAGATCCGAAAGACTTCCGCCCTCCCATAGCACTCGCCCGTATTTGAAGTAATCTATCAGAATGTTCGTATCCCATGCTACGAACAACGGGCCGCGACCGCTGCGCGTATGAAACAAGCGAGAATTAGTTTCATATACGAAATGCGGCCCTTCGGGGATCGCTATACTAGATCGCAGGGGGCGGGGATCGTTTTTTTCCAGTTCGAACAGTGCCGCCCTGAACCGAGCAGCCATCGTGTTAAAGAGATGGAGGCCCCAGTCCTCAAGACTGCTGTAGTGGGCCGTGAGATCGACATAGAGAATTCGGGGGTCAAGCGGATGCCCGCCATGCGCTTCCACGACCCATATTATCGCACCCGTGTCAACAGGATATGTCGTGATGCACAAACTTAGGCATCGAGAGCCATGTCACACTGCTTGGCCACAACTTCGAAGAGCCCATAGCCAGGCTTGCAAATAGCTTCAACTTCCGATACGCGGAGGCATTCACAACCGCTGCGCAAGATTTCTCCCACGCTCCTGAACTCAGTCCGTCGCCCAGCGTCCGCGTGAGTCAAACCATCCCTGGTCGGGGAACCACCCGATACACCGACCCAGGGGATAGGCCCAGACCCACAGGTGGGTGATCTCGGCTGGTAATCGGGGAGGCTCGGGCGGCAAGCCGCTGTAGGTGTGATTGAGCGCATGATAGGCAGGCCAGGGCGTGGTGAAGGTCAAGCCTACAAAGGCGTGCCGCTCGTCAGCTTCAGTCGCCGCAAGCTTCAGACGTACATCTGCTCGACTCTCATCACTGAGAAACGACGCTACATATTCAATAAAGAATGCCCAGTCTAACTCTACTGGTCCACCGGTTCCGCCGGCACCAATATGAATGAGTCCAGCCTCTGAGAGCCGAATCGGCCGGGACGCAAGCCGTATGACGCCGACCTCGGCGAGCACGCGAACAAGAGGGTTACGGTGTTCCCTGAGGCTCTGCTCGAAGAGGACGGTCTCGAATGTGTCTCCGGTTGCTTCGAGCTTCTGAAGGGTCAGCGGCAGTGACCGCTCCAGCCTGTTGACCCGAACCTTAGGCGACAGAGTTACCCACCAGATCCTCTTCAGCGACGGCGCGGCCACCTGATATTGGCGCTTGAGCACCTCGCTCCCCAGGGCTGCGTAAGACTCGTCGATGTCGAGGGTGACCTCACCGTACGCAGTTCGACCGCCGCGGTACACGATCTTCAGGTCCGGCATCCGATCGGCGCTGCCATCATCTTGAAGCGCCACATACTCACCCGTGAGCCGGGCCACTACTCTGCCAGCGGCCCCTTCGAAGTCGCCTACGTAGCTCGACGCATCCTGCAGGCGTTTTCGGTCCGATCGGAAGTCGTCTGCGTATCCAGGAGTGAAAGGGATCACGACTCGTAGCCTATGGTTGCGTCCACGGGGGTGGTGTACGAGTTTCCGCTGGTAGTCAGCGTGGCGTCGTGAAATGAAGACGGCCATCACGTGATCCTTCAGGTTGCTA
>NZ_JBEZFH010000032.1:0-45044 GCF_040649355.1 Sphaerisporangium sp. NPDC049002
CCGCCCGCGCGGCCGGCCGTACGGTCGTGTTCGGCCGGTGCTGGGACGGCAGCGGCGCGCCGCCGTTCTGGCCGTGGGCGCAGGCCGTGCGGGAGCTCACCGGGCGCGACGGCGAGCTGGCCGAGCTGGTGGGCGCGGGGGAGGGCTTCCCGCTGTACGAGGCGGTCGTCCGGCTGGTGAACGGGTACGGCCGCGTGCTGGTCGTCCTCGACGACCTCCAGTGGGCGGACGCCTCCTCGCTCGGGCTGCTGGAGTTCCTGGCGACGACCCGCGCCTGTCCGAGGCTCACCGTGGTGGCGACCTACCGCGACACCGACGTGGCACAGCCGCTCTCGCGCCACCTCCCGGCCCTTGTACGGCTGCCGCACGCCGAGCGGATCACGCTGGCCGGCCTGTCGGAAGGGGACATCGGCGAGTACCTCGGCCGTGAAGGCGCCGATCCGGCGCTCGCGGGCCGGATGGCGCGGCTGACGGCGGGCAACCCCTTCTTCCTGGGCGAGGTCGTGCGGCTGGGCGAGGGCGTCGCGGCGCCCGATGCCGTCGCCGACGTGGTCATGGGACGCGTCGCCGCGCTGCCTCCCCACACCGGCGAGGTCCTGACCGCGGCGGCGCTCCTCGGCCGGGAGGCCCGGCTGGACGTGCTGCTCGACGTGCTGGCCGACACCGCCGGCGTGCCCCAGGACCAGGTGCTCGACATCCTCGACGCGGCGGTGCGGGCCAGGCTGCTCGCCGAGCGGGCCGAGCCGCCCATCGGCCACCGCTTCGTCCACGACATCGTCCGGGACGTCCTGCGCGCGGGTCTCGCGCCGCTGCGCAGGCGCCGCCTGCACGCCCAGGTGGCGGCCGTGCTGGAGCGCCGCGGAGACGCGCCCCCGGCCGAGATCGCCCACCACTACCGCGAGGGCCTGGTCCTCACGGGGACGGCCGCCAAGGCGATCGAGTACTCCCGCCAGGCCGCGGCGCACGCCACGGGCCAGCTCGCCCACGAGGACGCGGTGGAGCACCTCGGGCACGCCGTACGGCTGACCGGCGAGCCCGCCGGCGGTGACCTTGCCCTGCGCTGCGACCTGCTCCTCGACCTGGCGGAGGCGCAGGCGGCGGCCGGGATGAGCACGGCGGTGCGGGCCACGCTGGACGAGGCCGCCGCCCTCGCCGAGGAGATGGGCGACATCGACAGGCTCGCGCGGGCCGCCCTCGGCTTCTCCGACCTGATCTACTGGCTCATGTTCGAGGAGTGGGCCGGCATGGACCGGTTCGCCGCCCGCATCGAACGGGTCCTGCGCGACCAGCCCGGCGACTCGCCCTGGGCGCCGCAACTCCTGGCGGCGCTGGCGGTCGCGGGGTACTACAGGCGGTCGCTGGACGAGAGCGCCGGCCTCGCCATGGAGGCCGTACGGATGGCCAGGCGGTCGGGGGACGACCGGTCGCTGCTCCGCACGCTGGTCGCCCACGAGATGCTGCTGCGCGGCGACGCGGACCCCCGCGAGCGGCAGGCGCTCGTCGACGAGATCATCGAGATCGGCGTGAGGATCGGGGACCTTCCGTACGAGTGGCTCGGACGCGAGGCCGACTACATCATGCGCGTCTCGGCGGGCGACTTCGACCGGGCCGACGAGCTCCTGACCTGGCTGTACGAGACCGCCCTGAGCCTGCGCCAGCCCGCCATGCTGAGCCTCGCGGCCTGGCAGAAGGCGGTCACGGCGTACCTGCGCGGCCGGTTCGACGAGGCGCTCGCCGGCGCGGAGGAGTCGGGGCTGGCCCATCCCGAGGGCGCCCTCGGCCGGGGGGACCCGGACTCCCGCACCCAGCTGTTCAGGTCGCTCGTCCTGCGGTGCCGTGATCGCGCGGCGGAGGCGCTCGCGGTGGCCGACGGGATGCCGGCCGGAGCGCCGGACGACCTGAGCCGGCGGCTCGTGCGCTGCCTGGCCCTGCTCGACCTCAACGAGGCCGGCGACGACCCCGACGCGGCAGGCGACGGGCTGAGCGAGGCAGGCGACGACCTCGACGCCGCCGGAGACGATCGCGGACGGCGCGACGAGGCGCGGGCCGTCCTCGCGGAACTGGCCGCCGACGGGTTCGAGGCGGTCGAGCACGACCTGTACTACCGGTTCATCGCCGACGCGCTCAGCGAGATCTGCCTGGCCGTGGGCGACACGGCCGCCGCTCGCGCGCTGTACGACCGGATCACCGTCAAGGACGGCCTGTTCGGCTGGTCGCTGGCCGGGCTCTGCCTCGGCAGGCTGGCCATGGTCCTGGGCGACACCGCCCTCGCCGAACGGCACCTCAGAGAGGGGCTGGCCTTCGTCACGAGCTCGGGCGCCCGGCTGTACGAGGCGCCGGTGCTGGCCCTGCTCGCCGAGGTCACAGGGGATGCGGAGATCCGCGGGGAAGCAGCGCGCGCCGCCGCCGGGCGAGTGTCCGGCGCGGGCCGGCCTGGCGAGGTCGAGTAGCCTGGCTCGTGCCGCACGACCACGTGGCGACACGTGCGGAGCCGCACCGTGACACAGAGTCCTTGACATAGAAGCGCACATTGTCCCCCTTGGACAAGTGATTGACTCACCAAGCTGCGCTGGGTGGCATGGTCGGGGGAACATGGGGCAAATCCCTATCCGGGTGGTGACATGATCGAAACTTGGCCCGGCGACCCCTATCCGCTCGGGGCTACATATGACGGCGCGGGAACGAACTTCGCGCTCTACACCGAGGTCGGCGAGCGCGTGGAGCTCTGCCTCTTCGACGAGGACCAGAAGGAGGAACGCGTCGCGCTCACCGAGTGCGAGGGGTTCGTCTGGCATGGGTACCTGCCGGGCATCGGCCCCGGCCAGCGCTACGGCTACCGCGTGGACGGCCCGTACGAGCCGTCGCGCGGGCAGCGCTGCAACCCGAACAAGCTCCTCCTCGACCCGTACGCCAAGGCGATCGAGGGCGGCGTGCAGTGGGACCAGGCCGTGTACGGCTACCGCTTCGGCGACCCCGACAGCCGCGAGGACACCGACTCGGCCGCCTACGTGCCGAAGTCCATCGTGGTGAACCCCTTCTTCGGATGGGGCCACGACCGGCCGCCGGCGACGCCGTACCACGACACGGTGATCTACGAGGCGCACGTCCGGGGGCTGACCATCCAGCACCCCCGCATCCCCGAGCGCATCCGCGGCACCTACGCCGCGCTCGGGCACCCCGAGATCATCGATCACCTGACGGGGCTCGGGGTCACGGCGGTCGAGCTGATGCCGGTGCACCAGTTCGTCACCGACGACACGCTGGAGCAACGGGGGCTGACCAACTACTGGGGCTACAACACCATCGGCTTCTTCGCGCCGCACAACGCCTACTCCAGCTCGGGTGAGCGGGGCGGTCAGGTGCTGGAGTTCAAGGCCATGGTGAAGGCCCTGCACGAGGCCGACATCGAGGTCATCCTCGACGTCGTCTACAACCACACGGCCGAGGGTAACCACCTCGGGCCGACCCTCAGCATGCGCGGCATCGACAACGAGGCCTACTACCGGCTCGTCGACGACGACCAGCGCTACTACATGGACACGACGGGCACCGGCAACAGCCTGCTGATGCGCTCACCGCACACGCTTCAGATGATCATGGACTCGCTGCGCTACTGGGTCATCGAGATGCACGTCGACGGGTTCCGCTTCGACCTCGCCTCGACCCTGGCCAGGGAGCTGCACGAGGTCGACAGGCTGTCGGCCTTCTTCGACCTCGTCCAGCAGGACCCGGTGCTCAGCCAGGTCAAGCTCATCGCCGAGCCGTGGGACGTCGGGCCGGGCGGCTACCAGGTGGGCAACTTCCCGCCACGGTGGACCGAGTGGAACGGCCGCTACCGCGACACGATCCGCGACATGTGGCGGGGCGAGCACGCCGCGCTGCCGGAGTTCGCCTCGCGCCTCACCGGCTCCAGCGACCTCTACCAGGACGACAGCCGCCGTCCCGCCGCGTCGATCAACTTCGTCACCTGCCACGACGGCTTCACGCTGCGCGACCTCGTGTCGTACAACGACAAGCACAACGAGGCGAACGGCGAGGGCAACCGCGACGGCACCGACGACAACCGGTCGTGGAACTGCGGCGAGGAGGGCCCGGCCAGCGGCGCGGTGGAGGCGCTGCGCGAGCAGCAGAAGCGCAACTTTTTGGCCACGCTGTTCCTGTCGCAGGGCGTGCCGATGCTCTCCCACGGGGACGAGCTGGGCCGTACGCAGGAGGGCAACAACAACGCCTACTGCCAGGACAACGAGATCAGCTGGGTCGACTGGTCCGACGTCCGCGAGAACTGGCTGCTGCTGGAGTTCACCCAGCAGCTCGCGCGGCTGCGCCGTGACCATCCGGTGTTCCGGCGCAGGAGGTTCTTCTTCGGGCGCGCGGTGCGCGGGTCGGGCGACGAGCTGACCGACATCGCCTGGCTCACGCCGTCGGGCCAGGAGATGACCGACGGCGACTGGCACAACGGGTACGCCAAGTCTCTCTGCGTCTTCCTCAACGGCGAGGCCATCACCGAGCCCGACCGGCGGGGGCGGCGCGTCGTCGACGACTCGTTCCTGCTGATGTTCAACGCCCACCACGACATCATCCGGTTCACCATCCCGAAGGACTTCGGCGAGGTGTGGGTGCCCGAGATCGACACCGCGGTGCCCATCTCGATCGACTCCAAGCTGTACCGGGCGGGTGAGGAGGTGCCCGTCGCGGGTAGGTCGGTCCGGGTGCTACGCCGTGCCTGAGCGGTTCCCACGCATGCCCGTCTGACATTCGGAGGACACGACGTGACCGAATCGGTGAAGCCCGCGGCGTCGGGGGGGCCGGGGGCGGCCGGTCCCACGGCCCCCGCGAAGCCCACGGCGACCTACCGGCTCCAGCTCACCCCGGACTTCGGATTCGGGGAGGCGGCCGGCCTGGTCGGCTACCTCTCCGAGCTGGGGGTGAGCCACCTCTACCTCTCGCCGATCCTGCAGGCGGTGCCGGCCTCGCTCCACGGCTACGACGTGACCGACCACTCGCGGATCAGGGAGGAGTTCGGCGGCGTCGCCGGCCTGCGCGAGCTGGCGGCCGAGGGGCTCCCGCTGATCGCCGACATCGTGCCGAACCACATGACCGTGCCCGTCCCCGAGTCGGCCAACGCCCGGCTCTGGGAGGTCCTCAGGGACGGCCCCGAGTCGCCCTCGGCGCGGTGGTTCGACATCGACTGGTCCGGCGGCAAGGTGGCGATGCCCGTGCTCGGCGACGACACCGACGTCGAGGCCGAGGTGGTGGCCGACGGCGACGTCCTGCGCTATTACGACCACGAGTTCCCCGTGCGGCGGGGAGGCGGCAGGCTGGACGACCAGTTCTACCGGCTGGTGCCGTGGCGGGAGAGCCCCGGTTACCGGCGGTTCTTCGACGTCTCCTCCCTCATCGGGCTCCGCGTCGAGGACCCCGAGGTCTTCGACGCCACCCACCGGCTGATCCTCTCGCTGGTGGCGGAGGGGGTCATCACCGGGCTGCGGGTCGACCATCCCGACGGGCTGGCCGATCCGCGCGCCTACCTCGCCCGGCTGCGGGAGCTGGCCCCGGTGTGGACGGTGGCCGAGAAGATCCTCATCGACGACGAGCGGCTGCCGGACGACTGGGCGTGCGACGGCACGACCGGTTACGACGCGCTCAACATGGTCACGCGGCTGTTCGTCGATCCGGCGGGGGCCGCGCCGCTGGTCGGCACGTTCCTCCAGCACACCGCCTTCCCGGCCGACTACGACATCGTGCGCTATGAGGCGAAAAAGCAGGTCTTGGCGCAGTTCTTCGGTAGTGAGATCGACCGGCTCACCCGTGACGTGCCCGAGCTGCGTGCGGCCATGGTCGAACTGCTCGCGGCGATGCCGGTCTACCGGGCGTACGCCGTCCCCGGCGAGGAGCCTCCCGCGAAGACCGTGAGGCTGATCCGCGCGGCCGCCGCCGAGGCCGCCCGGCGTGCCGATCCCGAGGCGGTGGCCAGGGCGGCCGATCTGGTCCTGTCCGGCCCGGCCGAGACGGTCACCCGGTTCCAGCAGACCTGCGGTCCCGTCATGGCCAAGGGCGTGGAGGACACCGCGCTGTACCGCTGGTACCCGCTGGCCTGCCTGAACGAGGTCGGCGGGGAGCCCGACCGCTTCGGCGTCTCGGCGGAGGAGTTCCACGCGTTCTGCGCCGGCATGGCGCCGTACACGATGACCACGCTCTCGACCCACGACACCAAGCGGTCGGAGGACGTCCGCGCCCGCCTCGCCGTCCTGTCGGAGCTTCCCGGCGAGTGGGCCGAGGCGGTGGCCGGCTGGTCCGAGCGGGTCTCCTTCGACCCCAAGCTCGACTACCTCGCCTGGCAGAACCTCATGGCGGCCTGGCCGATCAGCGTCGAGCGCTTCGGCGACTACCTCTACAAGGCGGCCAGGGAGGCCAAGACCACGATCTCGTGGATGGCCCCTGACGCCGCGTACGAGAAGGGCGTCCGCGACTTCGCCGCGCGGGCGATCGACGTCTGCGGGCTCTCGGTCGCCGCGTTCACCGAGCGCGTCGACCGGTACGCCCAGGTGAACTCCCTCGGCCAGAAGCTCGTGCAGCTGATGATGCCGGGCATCCCGGACGTCTACCAGGGAAGCGAGACCACCGACTTCTCGCTGGTCGATCCCGACAACCGGCGGCCGGTGGACTTCGCCTACCGGCGCTCGCTCCTCGACGCACCGGCGGGCGACACCTGGGACGCGGCCAAGCTCCTGGTCACCACGTCCGCCCTGAAGCTGCGCGCGAGGCTCGACCCCGCCGCGCCGTACATCCCGCTCGAAGCCGACGAGGAGGGGGCGGGCCGCGAGCACGTCATCGCGTTCGCCCGGGGAGACCAGGCGGTGGCGGTGGCCACGCGGTTCCCGGCCGGTCTGGAGCGGCGCGGCGGCTGGGGTGCCGAGACGCTGACCCTGCCTGCGGGCCGGTGGCGCGACGTGCTCGCCGGCACTTCCCACGCCGGGCGCGTCCCGTTCGCCCACCTGCTCGCACGTTATCCCGTGGCGTTGCTGGAAAGGGAATAGCGGGCGGCGGTCAACGGCGTCACGTCCTTCGGGGACACTCCTTTCTGGAGCACGGTTCTGGATGCACTGCGGGGAGGAACATGTTCGAGGTCTGGGCACCGACGGCGGGCCGCGTCGAGGTGGAGATCGACAAGGCGCGCCGGCACGAGATGGTCCGGCGGGACGACGGCTGGTGGACGGCGGAGGTGCCCGGCGCCTCCCACGACACCGACTACGCCTTCAGCGTCGACGGCGGCGAGGCGTTCCCCGACCCGAGGACGCGCCGGCAGCCGTACGGTGTCTTCGGGCCGAGCCGGGTCTACGAGCACGACCGCTTCACCTGGGGCGACCAGGCCTGGCGCGGGCGCGACCTCCCCGGATCGGTGATCTACGAGCTGCACGTCGGCACGTTCACCAAGGAGGGCACCTTCGACGCGGCGGCGGGCAGGCTCGGCCACCTCGCCGAGCTCGGGGTCGACTTCGTGGAGATGCTTCCGGTCCCGCCGGTCCCCGGGCGCCACAACTGGGGGTACGACGGAGTCGACCTCTACGCGGTGCACGAGGAGTACGGCGGGCCGGACGGGCTCAAGCGGTTCGTGGACGCCTGCCACCGCGCGGGCATCGGCGTGCTGCTCGACGTGGTCTACAACCACCTCGGGCCGTCCGGGAACTTCCTCGCCCAGTTCGGGCCCTACCTCCACGAGTCCGCGTCCTCGTTCTGGGGGCAGGCGGTCAACCTGGACGGCAAGCACTCCGACGAGGTGCGCCGTTACTTCATCGGCAACGCGTTGCAGTGGCTGCGCGACTACCACATCGACGGGTTGCGCCTGGACGCCGTGCACGCCCTGCACGACAAGCGGGCCCTGCACTTCCTGGAGGAGCTCGCCGAGGAGACCGACGCGCTGTCGGCCGCGCTCGGACGGCCGCTCACGCTGATCGCCGAGTCCGACCTGAACGACCCCCGGCTGATCACCCCGCGCGAGGCCGGGGGCTACGGCCTGGCCGGCACCTGGGACGACGACGTGCACCACGCCCTGCACTCCGCCCTGACCGGTGAGCGGCACGGCTACTACTGCGACTTCGGGCCGATGGAGGTGCTCGCCAAGGTGTTCACCTCGGCCTACTTCCACGACGGCACGTACTCCACCTTCCGGGGGCGCAAGCACGGCCGTCCGGTCGACCGGCACCGCGTCCCGGGCTACCGGTTCGTGTGCTCGCTGCAGAACCACGACCAGATCGGCAACAGGGCGATGGGCGACCGGCTCTCGCCCGAGGCGCTCAAGGTCGGAGCCGGCCTGCTGCTGACCTCGCCGTTCACCCCGATGCTGTTCATGGGGGAGGAGTGGGGGACCAGAACACCGTTCCTGTTCTTCACCGACCACGTGGAGCCGCACCTCGCGCAGGGCGAGAGCGAGCGCAGGGAGCGGGAGTTCGTCGGCTTCGGCTACGACGACTGGGGCACCACGGCTCCCGACCCGCAGGACGAGGCGACGTTCCACCGCTCGAAGCTCGACTGGAGCGAGCTGTCGTCGCCGGTCCACGAGGAGCTGTTCGGCTGGTACCGCGATCTGATCAGGCTCAGGAAGACGGTTCCCGACCTCGCCGACCCCCGGCTCGACCGCGTGTCCGTCGAGTTCAGCGAGCGGGACCGCTCGATCGTCGTGCACCGGGGCGCGTTCCGTGTGGCCGCCAACCTCGGCGACTCCCCGGTGACCGTGGGGCTCGGGCCGGGCGCAATGCTGATCGCCTCCGACCCTAAGGTGGCGCTGACCGGCGACGGCCTCTCCCTGCCGCCGCACTCCCTGGCCGTGGTCCGGCCGGATTGACCTTCACCGTATGACCACGCGCGGCGTGAGCTCGCGGCCCCGGACGGCCGCGAGCCCTCGCCGTTCACGCCGTTCGTTCACGCCGTTCGTTCACGCCGTTCGTTCACGCCGCGATCGGCGAGAGCATCGTCGAGAGGCGGTGCAGGCCGCGTGCGGTGCGGGCCTTCACGGTGCCGAGGGGCACGTCGAGCCGTTCGGCGATCTCCCGCTGGGTGAGCTCGCCGTAGTAGGCCAGCTCGATCGCCTCGCGCTGCGGCCCGGGCAGGACCGCGAGCGCCCGCTGGATCTGGTCACGCCTGCCGAACGCGTCGGCCGTCTCGCGGCCGTCGCCGTCCCTCGGCTCCGACACGCTGTCCAGCGGGACGGTCGCGAGCACCCGGACCCTCAGGTGGTCGATGGCGCGCTTGCGGGCGATGCCGAGCAGCCAGGCCTCAAGGCTGCGGCTCGGATCATAGCGGTGCCGCGAGCGCCACACCTCTGAGAAGACCACCTGCCGCACGTCCTCGATGTCCTGCGCGGGAACGAGCCTGCGCAGGTAGGCCGCGACCAGTGACCCGTATGTCCGGTAGCACTCCGCGAGAGCGGCGTCGTCACCGCTCGCCAGACGGATGCCGAGTGTGTCCGTCATTGGACCCTCCTCGGGGGCGGAAAACTTACTCAAAACCTATTCATAGACCTCCGAGAGTGCGGCGCGCAACCCAAGAAGACCCAAAACGAGGGCCTGGACAGGTCAAGAAGGATCGACGAACAGGCCCGGCGGCCCGAGGATGATCTAGTGAAGCGTGGCGCGGACCTGGGCCACGGCGTCCCGCAGGGAGAACGCGCGGGCGACCCCGGCGGGAATGCGCTCGTCCCACCAGCCGGGCCCCCCCACGATGATCCGGCTCGCCGGACGCAGCGCCGGCAGCGCCCGGAGGGGCGCGGGATCGCCCGTCGCGTCGAGCTGTGACCAGACGAAGACCACGATGGGCCCGATGCGGCGCATGGCGTCCGCCAGGGCGTGGTAGGGCGTGCGCGGCCCGAGGATGCGCGTCTCCAGGCGGTCGGCCGTGGTGAGCGTCGCCGCGAGCGCGTACAGCGGCAGGCTGTGCTGCTCGTCCTCGGCGCAGGCCAGCAGGATCGCGCGGGGATGCGACGGACGGGCGGGCCTGCCGGCACGCTCGCTCAGCGCGCTCAGCAGCCGCTCGGAGAACAGGTGCTCGATCTCGATGCCCGCGCCCGTCGCGTCCTGCCTCCTGATGATCGCGTCGAACACCGGCAGGACCAGCCGCTCCCACGTCCAGGCGACCCCGTGCTCGTCCAGGGCCGCGCCGAGGCCCGAGACGACGGCGTCACCGTCGAGGTTCAGCGCCGCCCTGGCGAGGACGGCGGCGCTCGGAACCCGCACGGCCCCCGCCTCGGGCACCGCTCGGTCCACCGGCCCCGAAGTCCGCCCGAGGTCCGCAGGAGTCCGCCCGAGGGCGGCCTGGGCGGCCTCGGCGGGAGGCAGCCCGGCTCTGATCAGCCGGTTCATCTCCTCCAGGCGCAGCAGGTCGGCCGCGTCGTAGCGCCGGTGCCCGCCGGGGCTGCGGTGGCTCGGCCCGATGCCGTAGCGGAGGTTCCAGGTGCGCAGGGTGGGCGCGGGCACGCCGAGCCGCCGGGCGACGGCGCCGATGCCGTAGCTCGGCCCCTCGTCGATCGGCTCGCCGGTCATCTCACCTGTGCGCTCGTCCATTCGCTCTGTCCAGGCCCCGCTTTCGTGGCCGCCCGTCGAGGTAACAGCCTGCCAGGTGGCGGCACCTGCCCGAACCGTTCGGCCCCTGCCCGGACGGCCATGCCACCGCTCGTACGTCCGGCCGCGCTCGGCTCCCCTCTCGCTGAGTCCTTCGCAAGGTATCCGCCGCCGGACGCAACCGCCTGCCGGTGATCTCCGAAGAGTTGGATGTGGACACTGTCATCGTGCTGCTCACCAGGGATCTCCGGGTGCACGATCACCCGGTGCTGGCCGAAGCCTGCGCGCGGGCGCGCTCGGTCGTCCCCCTGTTCGTCCTGGACCCGGCGATACGTGGACACCACCGTCAGGGGTTCCTGGCCGAGGCCCTTGCGGACCTGAGGTCGTCACTTCGCGACCTCGGAGGCGACCTCGTGGTACGCCGGGGCGACCCGGTGGCCGAGGCCGTACGTCTCGCGACCGAGCTGCCCGCGTCGGCCATCTGGACCTCCTCGGACGTCAGCGCGTACGCGCGCCGGCGCGAGCGGCGGCTGAAGGAGGCGTGCGAGGCCCACCGGCTGGGGTTCCGGCTGTTCCCGGGCGTGACCGTCGTGCCGCCCGGCGAGCTGCTGCCCGCCGGAGGCGACCACTACCGCGTGTTCACCCCGTACTGGCGGGCCTGGTCGAGCACGGCTCACCGGCCGGTCCTCGGTCCGCCCAGGGTGGTCTCCCTGCCCGACGGGATCGACCCGGGGGAGCTGCCCGCGCGGCCTCAGCGGCCGTTCGGGAACCTGCGCGGGGGCGAGACGCTGGCCAGGCGGCGCCTGGAGCTGTGGCTGAAGCTCTGCCTGGCCGACTACGCCGAGGGGCACGACACGCTGTCGGAGAACCAGACCTCCATGCTCAGCCCCTATCTCCGGTTCGGCTGCGTGTCGCCGTCCGAGGTCGCCGCCCGAGCCGTGGGTCGGCCGGGCGCCGAGGAGTTCGTCAGGCAGCTGTGCTGGCGCGACTTCTACTACCAGGTGGCCCTGGCGTTCCCCGACCTGCCGCGGCGCGACTACCGGCCGCGAGCCAGGGACTGGAACGACGACGAGGACGCCGCCCAGGCCTGGCGGGAGGGCATGACCGGGGTGCCGATCGTGGACGCCGGGATGCGCCAGCTCCTCGCCGAGGGGTGGATGCACAACCGCGCCCGCATGATCGTCGGCTCCTTCCTCACCAAGCGGCTGATGATCCACTGGCGGGTGGGCGGGGAGCACTTCGCCGACCTGCTGCTGGACGGGGACATCCCGAACAACTGGGGCAACTGGCAGTGGGTCGCGGGCACGGGCAACGACACGAGGCCGAACCGCGTGCTCAACCCCCTGCGCCAGGCCCACAGGTTCGACCCGGACGGCGCGTATGTCAGGCAGTACGTCCCCGAGCTGGCCGCGCTGCCCGCCCCGCTGATCCACGAGCCGTGGAAGGCCTCGCCCAAGGTGCCCTCCTATCCGCCCCCGCTGGTCCCGTCGTGGACAATGGACAGATGATCATCGCATTCTCCGTCACCCCGCTCGGCGTGGGCGAGGCCGTGGCCGAACCCGTGGCCAGAGCCGTCCGCGTGGTCCGCGAGAGCGGCCTGCCGAACAGCACCGACGCCATGTTCACCACGATCGAGGGCGACTGGGACGAGGTCATGGACGTCGTGAAGCGCGCCGTCGAGGCCGTCGCCGAGGTCGCCCCCCGCGTCAGCCTGGTCCTCAAGGCGGACGTGCGACCGGGCGTGGACGACGCCATGACCTCCAAGGTCGAATCCCTCGAACGCCACCTCGGCGGACGGCCGGAGTGACCGGCCGCTAGCGCTTGCGGGCCACCCCGCCCCAGCCCAGGGACGCGAAGCGTCTGATCAGGTGGGGCGGGATGAAGTGGCTGGTGTCCAGGAGTTCGAAGTCTCCGAAGAAGAGGTTGATCTCCTCGGTGGACCGTGGCAGCACGGGCGTGTTCGTACGGGAGTAGATCTGCCGCAGCCGCTCGGTGTCGTCCCCGCGCTCGCCGGTCGTGGTGAGGTGCGTGATCGCCAGGTAGCTGCCTGGCGCCACCATCTCGCGGAGCCTGGCCACGTGCTCGTGCGGTTCGTCGACGAAGTGGAGCATCGCCACCATCAGCAGGCCGACGGGCCGGTTCCAGTCGATGAGCCCGGTCTGGGAGACCTTGGCGTGGATGTCCTCGGGCTTGCGGACATCGCCGTTGACCATGGCGACCGTGGAGGTCTTGGCCAGCAGCGCCCTGCCGTGGACGCACACGACGGGATCGTTGTCGACGTACACCGTGCGGGCCGCGGGATCCACGGAGTGGGCCACCTGGTGCACGTTGTTCCGGGTGGGCAGGCCCGCGCCGATGTCGACGAACTGCCGGATCCCGATCTCCCCGGCCAGGTGGCGGACCACCTTGCCGAGGAACTCCCGGTTGCCCCGGACGCCGTCGCGGGACTCGGGGAACACCCTGACGATCCGCTCGGCCGCCTCGCGGTCGGCGGCGAAGTTGTCCTTGCCGCCGAGCATGTAGTCGTAGATACGCGCCGAGTTGGCCGTGTGGACGTCGACTCCACCCGGGGCCTCACCGATCATCGCGTCCTCCAAGCCTCGCGCCGACGCCGTCCGCACGAGCCCCCCGTATGCGTGTGGTGCGGCGGCTTCGAGGATACCGGAAACATTCCTTACAGACCGGCACAAATGCCCGGATCGTATGGTGTCGGACATCCTGAGTACGTGGAGGCGACGGCCGCTGATCGGACGGGCTGAGTACCATCGGCCCTGGCGCATCTCGGGACGATTGATAGCCGTATGAACCGGATGTCACGCGGGTAGTGCCCATCTGACCGGAACGAGCGTGGGACGAGGAGTTCTCATGGTGCACGAGCGCGCTGGGAAGCCGGCGCAGGCGTCCGATCTGGTGGATGTGCCCCGTCTCGTGACGGCGTACTACGCCCTGCACCCCGACCCGGGCCGCCCGGGACAGCGCGTCTCCTTCGGAACCTCCGGCCATCGGGGATCGTCCCTCGCCACCGCGTTCAACGAGGAGCACATCCTCGCCACCAGCCAGGCCGTCTGCGAGTACAGGGCGCGGCAGGGCGTCGACGGGCCGCTGTTCCTCGGCGTGGACACGCACGCGCTGTCGGAGCCCGCGCGCGTCACCGCGCTGGAGGTCTTCGCCGCCAACGGCGTCTCCGTGCTGATCGACAGCCGCGACGGCTACACCCCGACCCCGGCGGTGTCGCACGCGATCCTCGCCCACAACCGGGGGCGTACCACAGGCCTGGCGGACGGGGTCGTGGTCACCCCCTCGCACAACCCGCCGGGCGACGGCGGGTACAAGTACAACCCGCCGAACGGAGGCCCGGCCGAGACCGACGCCACATCCTGGATCCAGGACCGCGCCAACGCGCTGATCGCCGGAGGGCTGAAGGAGGTCCGGCGGATCCCGTACGAGCGCGCGTTGACGGCCGAGACCACCGGCCGGTACGACTTCCTCGGCTCGTACGTGGACGACCTGCCCTCGGTGATCGACGTGGAGGCGATCCGCGGGGCATCGGTGCGCATCGGAGCCGATCCGCTGGGCGGCGCGAGCGTGGCCTACTGGGGGGAGATCGCCGAGCGGCACGGGCTGGACCTGACCGTGGTGAACCCCGAGGTGGACCCCACCTGGCGGTTCATGACGCTCGACTGGGACGGCAAGATCCGCATGGACTGCTCCTCCCCGTACGCGATGGCCTCCCTCATCGCGAACCGGTCGGCCTTCCAGGTGTCCACGGGCAACGACGCGGACGCCGACAGGCACGGCATCGTGACGCCGGACGCCGGGCTGATGAACCCCAACCACTACCTGGCCGTCGCGATCTCCTACCTGTGGAGCCACCGTCCCGGGTGGGCGTCCGGCGCCCGGGTCGGCAAGACGATGGTCAGCAGCGGCATGATCGACCGGGTGGTCGCCGACCTCGGCCGCGAGCTGTACGAAGTGCCGGTCGGGTTCAAGTGGTTCGTCGGCGGCCTGCTCGACGGGTCGCTGGGCTTCGGCGGCGAGGAGAGCGCGGGCGCCTCGTTCCTCCGCCGCGACGGCTCGATCTGGACCACCGACAAGGACGGCATCATCCTCGCCCTGCTGGCGTCGGAGATCGTCGCGGTGACCGGGAGGTCGCCCAGCGAGCACTACGCCGACCTGGTGGGCAGGTCCGGCGAACCGGCGTACGCCCGCGTCGACGCCCCCGCCACGCGGGAGGAGAAGGCCGCGCTCGCACGGCTGTCGGCGAACGACGTCACCGCGGCCACGCTCGCGGGCGAGCCGGTGAGAGCGGTCCAGAACTCGGCCCCGGGGAACGGCGCCGCCCTCGGCGGGATCAAGGTCTCCACCGAGAACGCCTGGTTCGCGGCCCGCCCGTCCGGCACGGAGGACGTGTACAAGATCTACGCGGAGTCGTTCAAGGGACCGGATCACCTCGCCCAGGTGCAGGAGGAGGCACGAGCCCTGGTCAGCGCGACACTTGGCCAAGCGGGAGACGTCGCCTCGTAGGCGGCACGTGTACGGCTCGGTTTGGGCGGGGATCGCTCACTTCGGCCTTTGGGTGGGGCTGTGCGGCTCGGTCGACGCGCTCGCTCACCTTGATGCGCTCGCTCACCTCGGTGAGCGAGCGCGGGGCGTACGGGTCAGGGGAGCTTCCACTCGACGGGGCCGGCGCCCTGCTTGTCGAGGAGCTGGTTCGCCCGGCTGAACGGGCGGGTGCCGAAGAAGCCGTTGCGCGCGGACAGGGGACTCGGGTGCGCGGACTCGATGCACGGCACCTGCCCGAGCATCGGCTTGAGCGACCGGGCGTCGCGGCCCCACAAGATGGCGACGAGCGGGCCGCCACGGGCCACGAGCGCGTGGATGGCCTGCTCGGTGACCTCCTCCCAGCCCTTGCCGCGATGGGAGGCGGGCTTGCCGGGGGCCACGGTGAGCACCCTGTTGAGCAGCAGCACGCCCTGCTCGGTCCACGGGGTGAGGTCGCCGTTGCCCGGAGGGGGATAGCCGAGGTCGGCGGTGTACTCCTTGAAGATGTTGACCAGGCTGCCCGGCAGCGGGCGCACGTCCGGGGCGACGGAGAAGCTCAGGCCGACGGGGTGGCCGGGGGTGGGGTAGGGATCCTGCCCGACGATCAGCACGCGCACCTGGTCGAGGGGCTGCTGGAACGCCCTCAGCACGTTGGCCCCTGCGGGGAGGTACTGCCTGCCCTCGGCGATCTCCTGCCTGAGGAAGTCGCCGAGCGCGGCGATGCGCCCGGCGACGGGCTCCAGGGCGGTTGCCCACCCGGATTCGACGACTTCGTTCAATGGACGACCGGTCATGTCCGGATCTTAGCCGCGCCGTGGAGCGGACGGACGGGGAACTAGTCGAGTCCGAAGTGGACCAGCAGCAGGTCGAGCTTGCCGTGGGTACCAGCTACCTCGGTCCGGAGTCCGGTCACCTCGGTTCGGAGTCCGGTCACCTCGGCTTGGAGTCCGGTCACCTCGGTTCGGAGTTCGGTCACCTCGGCTTGGACCTCGGCGAGCTCGGACTTGGTGACCATCTCGGCCTTCATGTCGCTGACATCCAGGCGGAGGTCGATGAACCGGGTGCGAAGGTCGTTGAGCCCGGATTCGACGTTGACCATGCGCTTGCTGATGTCGTGGACCTGCACGACGAGGTCGTGCTGGCCGTCCTTGAGGTGCTTGAGCTCGCTGAAGACGCCGTCGAGCAGGTGAGAGTGCTTCATCGCCTCTGTGGCGGTGCGATGCGACTCCTGCGCGGTCGTGGCGAGGAGGGCACGCAGGTCGTCGAGCTCGTGAGCCCTGACGACGACCTCGGGGGGTGTCGGTGCTTCAACCATGAGCGTGACTATATCGTCACTCGCCGTGTCGGAGGCTGGATTTCCTGGGCGCCCGTCTGCCCCCGAGAGACGGGCGCCCGGGAAGACGACCTACTTCACCGAACCGGCGAGCAGGCCCTGGACGAAGTAGCGCTGGAAGGAGAAGAACAGCACCAGGGGGATGATCAGCGACAGGAAGGCTCCCGGCGCGAGGATGTCCACATTCGTGCCGAACTGCCGCATCTGTGACTGCAGGGCCTTGGTCATCGGCTGGGAGCCGGTGTCGGCGAAGACCAGGGCGACGAGCAGGTCGTTCCACACCCACAGGAACTGGAAGATGCCGAGCGAGGCGACCGCGGGCTTGGCCAGCGGGAACACCACCGTCGCGAAGATCTTCCACTCCGCCGCGCCGTCCATGCGCGCGGCTTCGAGCAACTCCTTGGGGATGCCGACGAAGAAGTTGCGCAGCAGGAAGATGGCGAAGGGCAGTCCGAAGGCCACGTGGAACAACACCACACCGGGAATCGACCCAAAAATCCCGAGAAATCCGTACATCTTGGCGATGGGGATCAGGGCGATCTGGATCGGCACCACGAGCAGCGCGATGACCACCAGGAACAGCCCGTCACGCCCCGGGAACTCCATCCAGGCGAACGCGTACCCAGCCATGGCCGCGATGCCGATGACCAGGACGGTCGCCGGCACCGTGATCGCCACGGTGTTCCAGAACGACGAGGTGAACCCGCTCGCCAGCAGGTTGCCGTAGTTCTCGAAGGTCAGCTGCGCGGGCTTGGTGAAGAAGGTCCACCACCCGCTGGAGTTGTTGTCGGTGTCGCCGCGCAGCGACACCACCAGCAGGCCGAGCGTGGGGAGCAGCCAGAACAGGGCCAGCACGATCAGGACGATCTGGACAAGCCCGCCGCCGAGCCGGTCGACGACCCTGCTGAGAACTCCCCGCTGCGGTGCGCCCGCGCTGCCGGCCCTGGCCGGCTGGGACGCGGTGAGAGTCGTCATGCCTGGTCCCTCCGGAACCGCCGAATGTTGATGACCATGAACGGCAGCACCAGCACGAGCAGGAAGATCGCCAGTGCGCTGCCCAGGCCCTGGTTCCCGCCGCCGCCGAACGACACGCGCCACATCTCCAGCGCGATCACGTTGGCGTTCGGCTGCACCGATCCCGGAGCGATGACGAAGACCAGGTCGAAGACCTTCAACGTATTGATGATCATCGTGACCAGGACGACGAGGAGCACCGGCGAGAGCAGCGGGATGGTGATGCGCCGGAACACCTGCCATTCCGTCGCGCCGTCGATGCGGGCCGCCTCCAGCGCGTCACGCGGGATGGCCGACAGGCCCGCCGCGATCAGCACCATGGCGAACCCGGCCCACACCCAGATGAAGGCGCCGATGATGGCCGGGGTGATGAGCGCGGGGCCGAGCCAGGTGACCCCCGAGAACGGCTGGGCGAAGTTCGACTGCGGCAGCCGCACGTCGTACGAGCCGGCCGGCAGTCCGGCGAAGTGGAAGCTCCCGTCGGGAGCGGTCGTGGTGGTCGCCTTGACCGCGCCGCCGGAGACCGCCTCCACGGTCACGTCCGGAAGGCCCTTCTCGTTGCCGTCCATCTGGTTGGCCGTGCCGCCGCCCGGGGTGAAGTCGAGCCACACCGTGCCGGCGATCTCGCCCGGCGCCGCGGAAGCGGGCTTGGCGGCGGCGGCGCCGGACGGGAGGGCGTCCGGCTTCATGCCGACCAGCGGGATGAGCACCTGCTGCCCGGCCTGGGCGGGCTGCCTGCTGACGACCGCGCCCTTGTCCACCAGCACGGGCGCCTGGTCGTTCTCGCGGGGCCGGGCGCCGGGATAGCCGCTGCTCGGGGCGAACACGTCGTGCACCGAGGTGATGATGGCGTTCGCCACGCCCTTGTCGGGGTCCTGCTCGTACACCAGCCGGAAGATGACCCCGGAGGCCAGCAGCGACACCGCCATGGGCATGAACACGATCAGCTTGAAGGCGGTGGCCCAGCGGATCCGCTCGGTCAGCACCGCGAAGATGAGGCCGAGCACGGTCACCAGGCTGGGGGCCACCACGACCCAGATCAGGTTGTTCCTGATCGTGCTCAGGGTGCCCGAGTCGCTGAAGATGGCCCCGTAGTTGTCCAGTCCGACGAAGGTGCCGCCGTTCGCGTCGTACAGGCTGCGGATGATCGAGTAGATGATCGGATAGACCACCCATGCCCCGAGCAGGATGAACGCCGGGAGCAGGAAGAACACGGCGACCTTGGGGGAGGGACCGAGGTTGCCCGAGCCGCCGTAGGCGGCCTTCGCCGTGGCGGGGCCGCCGGTGACGATCGCCGGGGGAGCGCCGCTCGTGGTCCCGTCCTCGCCGGTGGCGACGTCCTCAAGGACGGGGTGGGGGGTGCCGGATGGTCTCGCTTCGGCGGACGTGGTGCCACCCGTCGCCTCTGTGGTCGCGTCTGGTCCGGGGGAGGCCCCGCGGGCGACGGCGGTCTCGCCGTCGCCACGCGGGGTCTGCGGGCCGTCCAACCGTTCGGTCACGGCCTTCGCCCCTACTTCTTCCAGGCCTTGGCGGCGTCCGCCTCAAGCTTCTCCTGCGTGCCCTTGATGTCCTTGGGGTTGCGCAGGAAGTCCTGGAGGGCCTTCCACTCGCCCTTGCCGTCGGTGCCGCCGAAGGCGCTCGGCGCCAGGTCGGACATGTCATACCGGACGGCATCGCCCGCGGAGATGATCGTCTGCGCGAGCTGCTTGGTCAGGTCGTCCGGGTAGTTGTCGGGGGAGACGTTGCGGTTCGGGGAGAGGTAGCCGGGGTTCTTCGCCCAGATCGAGCCGCCCTCGGAGGAGGCGAGGTACTCCAGCAGGGCCATGGCGCCCTTGGAGTCCTTCATCGCCACCGCGACGTCGCCGCCGAGGACGACGGGGGCGGTGTCGCCGGCCTTGGGGAACGGCATGATCTTGGCGTCCTCGCCGATCTTCGCGCCGGACTGCGCGGCCGAGGAGGCGACGAAGTCGGCCTCGATCACCATGGCGGCCTTCTTCTGGCCGTAGACCTGGGTGGCGCACGTCGGGAAGTCGGTCTGCAGGGCGCCGGAGGAGCCGCCCAGCATGAACTCCTTCTTGCCGAAGATCTGGCCCATCTTCTCCAGGGCCGTGGTCACCGAGGGGTCGGTCCACGGGATCTCGTGCTTGGAGAGCTTGTCGTAGTTCTCCGGGCCGGCGGTGGACAGGTAGACGTTCTCGAACAGGTCGGTCAGCGTCCAGCCGGAGGCGCCGCAGAGGGCGAACGGGGCGGTGCCGGAGTCGGCCAGGGCCTGCGCGGTCTTGCCGATCAGCTCGTCCCACGTGGTGGCGGGCTGGGTGCCGGCGTCGTCGAACGCGGGGGCGCGGTACCAGATCAGGGACTTGTGCGCGGCCTTGACCAGCACGCCGTACACCTGGCCGCTGGCCGAGCCGAGGCTCTTCCAGTACGGGGTGTAGTTCTGATCGATCTGCGCCTGGACCTCGCTGGACAGGGGCTTGAGGGAGTTCTGGTCGGCGTACTGCTGCACGAGGCCGGGCTGCGGCAGGACCGCGACGTCCGGCGGGTTGCCGCCCTGGATGCGCGGGCCGAGGTAGGCGCCGGTGTCCTCACCGGTCGAGGCGTAGGTGACCTTGGCGCCGGTCTTCTCCTCGAAGGCGGTGAGCACCTTCTGGAAGCTCTTCTGCTCGTCACCGGTCCACTTGGCCGCGATCTCGATCGTCGTGCCGGCCAGGGACTTGGCGGCCGGAGCGCTGGCGCTGCCCGAGGGGGTGGTGGTGTCACTGGACTGACCGCCGCACGCGGCGGCCGCGAGCATGAGCCCGGCCACCACCGCAGTCGTCTTGGCACGCATGGTGCTACCTCCTGTTGAAGGCCCCGAAATGAAGGATGAGTTTTTTGGGATGAGGTGATTCGGGATGATGGGCGGGGGGGTCGCCCCCGCCTATTGGGTGCGGATGATCTCGCTGAGTTCCTGCTTCAGGGATGCGACTGTCTCGTCGCTGGGTTTCCTGAGGTTGAGCGCGTCGGAGACGGCGCTTGAGATGACCAGGCTGACCTGGTCGTATTTGGAGCTGACCGGTCTCGGCCGGGCAGACATGATGCTCTGCTTGAGCACCGGGAGATAGGGATAACGCTTGATGAGGGCGGGGTCGTCGTACAGCTCCGACCACACCGGGGGGAAGGAGCCGTCGGTGAGCACGCTCCGCTCGTTCTCAAGGCCCGTGAAGTAGCGGATGAACTCCAGCGCCGACTTCTGGTGCCTGGAGTACGCGCTGATGGCCAGGTTCAGGCCGCCCAGCGTGCTCGACCCCGGCCCGGTGAGGCCGGGTAGCCGCGTCACCGCGAACTTGCCCGCGATGCCCGACCGCGTGGCGGGGCCGTAGGCGTGCGGCCAGTTGCGGGCGAACAGCAGCTCGCCCTGCTGGAACGCCAGCCGCGACTCCTCCTCCTTGAAGGAGAGCGCGTCCTGCGGGATCCAGCCCTGGCGGACGCCGTCGACCAGGAAGTCGAGTCCGGTCCTGGCGCTCGCGAGGTCGAGGGTGACCCTGGTGCCGTCCGGGCTGAGGATCTGGCCGCCCGCCGACTGCACGGCTTCGGCGTAGTTGACGGTCAGGCCCTCGTAGGGGAGGAACTGGCCGGCGTAGCCTTCCAGCTTGTACTTCTTGCCAAGGCGTGTGGCCTGGTCGCGCAGCTCGGCCCAGGTTTTGGGCGGCTTGAGGTGCTCGGCGTCCAAGATGTCCTTGCGGTAGTAGAGCAGCCCCGCGTTGCTGGTGTACGGCACCGCGTAGAGCTTGCCCTGGTAGAGAGCCGTGTCCACGACCGGCTGAAGGAACTTGTCGAGCGGGAACATGCTCCGGTCGAGGGGCACGATCCAGCCGGCGTCGGCGAACTCCGCCGTCCAGACCACGTCCAGGCCGAGCACGTCGTAGCGCTCGCTCCTGGCCTGGAGGTTGGCGACCATCTGCGCGCGCTGCTCGTCGGCGGCCTCGGGAAGCTCAAGGAGGGTGACCTGCTCCCTGGGATGCGCGCGGTTCCACCGGTCGATCAGCGGCTGGATGTAGCCGGTCGTGTCACGCCCGGTCGCGAAGGTCATCGGACCTGTGCCGTCCGTGTCCCCGCTCTGGACCTCATGGCGCTCGCCGAGCCCCGCGCAGCCGCTGAGCAGCACCGCCGCCAGCAGAAGGGGAGCCAAGCGTCGCACGTGTCCTCCGGGTTTTGATTAGGTTACATGCGTGTTATGTAGATGCATGCATGTTATGCATAGCGATAATGTGAACGTCAACGGATTACCCCGTAACACTCAGGTAACGTGAAGCCCGAGGGAGGTGGGGCGTGCGGCTCCATTTGCTGGCGCTCCTGTCAAAGGAACCTGCCCACGGGTACGAGCTCAAACAGGCCCTTGAGCAGGTGTTCGGCTCCGCCTACCCCTCCCCCAACATCGGGCAGATCTACGTCACGCTGGGCAGGCTCGAAAAGGACGGCCTGGTCCGCAGCGTCGACGTCGAGCAGTCGAACCGCCCGAACAAGAAGGTCTACTACTGCACGGCCGAGGGCCGTGAGGCCCTGGACGAGTGGGTCGACTCGCCCACCGAGGGGCCGAGGGTGAGGGACGAGTTCTTCATGAAGCTCGTGCTCGCGCCCCTGACCGGTATCGCCGACCGCATGGCGCTGATCAACCGGCAGCGCCGACATTATCTCGCTATCATGCGCGATCTGGTAGAACTCGCCCAGCAGACCGACCGGGAGAACCGCCCCGCGCAGCTGCTGATCGAAGGTGCCATGCTCCATCTCCAAGCGGACCTGGACTGGCTGGAACGCTGCCAGGAGGACCTGGCCTGACTGAGTGAAGTCGCGGGTGAGGGCAACGGCGCCCTCATCCCGCGTGAGCGGAGCGATCGCCATGCACACCATGCACGCCATGCACAGGGAACCACCGCGGTGACCGCGCCCAGTGCCATCCACACGGTGAACCTGGTGAAGATCTACCAGACCGGCGGCCTGCCCGTGCCCGCGGTGCGGGGCATCGACCTGCGGGTCGAGCCCGGGGAGTTCGTGGCGATCATGGGCCCGTCCGGCTCGGGCAAGTCCACGCTCGTCCACATGCTCGGCGGCCTCGACACGCGCACCAGCGGGGAGATCTGGGTGGAGGGCAGGCGCGCCGACACCCTCAACGAGAGCGCGTGGGCGATCCTGCGCCGCCAGAAGATCGGCTTCGTCTTCCAGTTCTTCAACCTCGTCGACAACATGACGGTCGCCGACAACGTCGAGCTTCCCGCGCTGCTGGGCGGCGCGTCCCCCAAGCACGCCCGCGAGCGCAGGGAGTACCTCCTCAGCGAGCTGGGGCTGACCGACAAGGCCGACGCCGCCCCCGCCCAGCTGTCCGGCGGCGAGCAGCAGCGGGTCGCGCTGGCCAGGGCGCTCGCCAACCACCCCCACGTGCTGCTGGCGGACGAGCCCACCGGCAACCTCGACAGCCGCAACACCCGCGACGTGCTCCGCCTCATCGCCGAGGTGCACCGGCAGGGCCAGACGATCGTCATGGTCACCCACGACGCCCGGGTGGCGGGGCTGGCCGACCGGGTGGTGACCCTCCTCGACGGCCAGATCGTCGACGACGGAGCCGTCGGCCATGTCCGCCGCCGCCCCAAGGGCGGGGCCGGCGACGTGGTCGAGTTGCGGGGATAGGGCACACGATGAGGCACGGCGAGGCTCGATGAGTTACAGCACGACCAGGGCCGAGTACCGGTGGATCCGGGCCGACCTGCGGGCCAGGCGGGCACAGGCGCTGCTCACGGTGCTCGCGGTGGCCGGCATCGTCAGCGCGCTCATCACCGCCGCCACCCTCCTGGAGGACGGCACCAACCCCTGGCGCGGCCTGTTCGAACGTGGCGACGGCGCCCACGTGTGGATCCACACCAAGGACGCCCCCGACCCCGCGACGCTCAGGGCCCTCGACGGCGTCACCGATGTGGCCGGGCCGTACCGCAGCGCTCCCGCGACGCTGGTCCAGGGCGGGAAGAAGACCCCGGTCGCCCTCCAGGAGATGGCGGCCGTGCTTCCCGCGGTGGGTCGTCCCCTCGTGCGGGAGGGCCGCTGGCTCGACCCGGGCGACCCGGAGGGCGTGGTGGTGGAGCGGTCGTTCGCGCAGGCGACGGGCCTGCGCCCCGGCGGCTCGTTCACGGTCATCGGCCTCAACGGCGCCACGCACGCGCTCAGGGTGACCGGGCTCGCCGAGAGCGGCGACCAGGGCTTCTACCCCGAGTGGACCCCCGGGCTCGCCTGGACGCTCGCCGGGACGCTCGACCAGGTGGAGCCCGCGCTCGGGCGCAGCGAGTCAGTGACCGGGCTGCGGCTGGCCGACCCGGCGGCGACCTCCCTGATCGTCCAGCGTACGATCACCAAGCTCGCGGGCCAGGTGCAGCGGGTGTCCACCTGGCGCGAGGTCCAGGCCTCCATGGCGCTGGACAACCGGCTGCTCGGGGTGCTGCTCGCGCTCTTCGGCGTCGCCGGGCTCGTGGCCGCGGCCCTTGCCATCGCCAACGCGACCGGCGGCCGGGTGCTCACTCAGCAGCGCGACATCGCCACGCTGAAGTCGCTGGGATTCACCCGGCGCCAGGTCGTCCGCATGCTGCTCGCCGAGCACGGCACCCTCGGGCTGGCCGGCATCGTGCTCGGCGTGGTCTGCGGGCGGCTGATCACCGTGTACGCGATGGCCGAGACCGTGGTGGTCCCGCTCTCCTCGGCCCCGCTGCTGGCCATCGCCCTCGGTACGGCCCTGATGGTGCTGGTGGCCGTCTGGCTGCCCGCGTGGCGCGGTGGCCGCACGCCGCCGATCCCCGCCGCCCCGGCCGCCCCGCCCCGCGGGCACCTGTCGCGCATGGCCCGGCTGGCCCTTCTCGTACGGCTGCCGCCCGCGCTGGTGCTCGGGGCCAGGGACGCCTTCACGCGAAGGCTCCCGGCCCTGCTGACGTCGTTCGGCCTCGCGATCCCGATGATGATGATCACCATCGGCCTGGGCTGCTGGGCGTCGCTTGACGCCTTCAAGAGCCATCCGGAGCAGGTCGGCCAGGCCGCCGCGCTGACCGTACGGCCCGGAAGCCTCACCTCCGAAAGGGCCAACCGGGTGGCGCTCGCCGACGCGGACGTGGTGGCCGCCTACCCCGGGGCCGAGGTGGACGCGCTGGTCCCCGGCCAGACCCGCACCGTGCGCACCAGGGCGATCGGCACCATCACCGACCCCTACCCCTTCTCGGTCGTCGAGGGACGCCCGTACCGCGACCGGGGAGAGGCCGTGGCGGGCCAGGGCCTGCTCGACCTGCTGAACGTGCGCATCGGCGACCGCACGCGGCTGACGATCGGCGGCACGCCCCTGATCGTGCGCATCGTCGGGCGCGTCCTTGAGCCCGAGCAGGACGGTGAGGTGCTCTCGGTGGCGATCGACAGCCTCGCCCCGAAGGACGCCCTCCCGCCGCAGTTCTACGGCCTCGTGCTGCGCCAGGGGGCCGACCCCGCGGCCGTACGGTCAAGGCTCCAGGCGCAGTCGCTGGAGGTGTCCCAGGTGGTGAACCCGGCCGACCGGCTCTCGGTCATCCGGGTGATCATCGTCGCGCTCGTGGTGGTGCTGGCACTGCTCGGCCTGGCCAACCTGCTGACGGCGAGCGCGCTCGGACTGCGTGACCACGCGCTGGACCTCGCCGTGCTCAAGGCCATGGGGCTGACCCCGCGCCAGGTCATGGCGACCCTGGTGACCGGCACGGGGCTCCTCGCCGTGCTCGGCGTCGGCGCGGGCGCGGCGGCGGGGGCCCTGGTGTCGTCGGGGCTGATCGACCTGCAGGGCGCCTCAAGCGGCATCGGGGCGGGCATCGGCCGCTCGCCGGCGCCGCTGGCCCTGCTCGTCGCGATCGTGACGGTCGTCGGCGCGGCCCTGCTGGTCGCGCTGATCCCCGCTCGCAGGGCCGCCCGCGCCCGGATCCCGGTGACCCCCCGCTGAGGGTCACCGGGCCGGTGCGTCGCGTTTCCGCGCGCCGTCTCAGCGCTCGGTGAGCGAGAACCAGTAGAAGCCGTGCCCCGGCAGGGTGAGCAGGTAGGGAAGCTCACCGATCACGGGGAAGGCCACGTCGCCCCGGCACTCCACCGGCGTCATGCCGGCGAACCGCCGCAGGTCCAGCTCCACCGGCTGGGGGTGCTTGGAGAGGTTGTTGACGCACAGCATGCGGTCGTCGCCCTCTTCCCTGACGAACGCCAGCACGCTGTAGTTCGGCGACCACAGCTCGGTGTAGGCGCCGGTGCCGAACACCGGGTGCCTCCGCCGCACCTCCAGCATCTTCTTGGTGAAGTGCAGCAGGGACGAGCCGCTCTTCATCTGGGCCTCGACGTTGACGGCCTGGTAGCCGTAGATCGGGTCCATGATGGCCGGCAGGTAGAGGCGGCCGGGGTCGCCGCTGGAGAAGCCGGCGTTGCGGTCGGGGCTCCACTGCATCGGCGTGCGGACCGAGTCGCGGTCCTCCAGCCAGATGTTGTCGCCCATGCCGATCTCGTCGCCGTAGTACATGACCGGGGAGCCCGGCATGGACAGCAGCAGCGCGGTGAACAGCTCGATCTGGTCGCGGTCGTTCTCCAGCAGCGGGGCGAGCCTGCGCCGGATGCCCAGGTAGGCCCGCATGCGCGGGTCCTTGGCGTACTCCGCGTGCATGTAGTCGCGCTCTTCCTCGGTGACCGTCTCAAGCGTCAGCTCGTCGTGGTTGCGGAGGAAGATGCCCCACTGGGCGGTCTCGGGGAGCTTGGGGGTGCGGGACATGATCTCCGAGATCGGCTCCCGCGACTGCCGGCGCACCGCCATGAAGATCCGCGGCATGAGCGGGAAGTGGAACGCCATGTGGCACTCGTCGCCGCCCACGGTCGGGTCGCCGAAGTACTCCACGACGTCCTCGGGCCAGCCGTTGGCCTCCGCGAGCAGCACCCGGTCGGGGTACAGGCGGTCCACCTCGGCCCTGACCCGCTTGAGGTAGGCGTGGGTCTCCGGCAGGCCGGAGCACGCGGTGCCCTCGCGCTCGAAGAGGTACGGCACGGCGTCCAGGCGGAAGCCGTCGATGCCCAGGTCGAGCCAGAACCTCAGAACCTCAAGCATCGCGTCCTGAACGGCCGGGTTCTCGTAGTTGAGGTCGGGCTGGTGGTGGAAGAACCTGTGCCAGTAGTACTGGCCGCGCACCGGGTCGTAGGTCCAGTTGGACTCCTCGGCGCCCACGAAGATGATGGGAGCGTCCGGATAGCGGGTGGGATCGTCCGACCACACGTAGAAGTCCCCGTACGGCCCGGCCGGGTCGTGCCGGGACGCCTGGAACCAGGGGTGCTTGTCGCTGGTGTGGTTCATCACCAGGTCGGTGATGATGCGGATGCCCCGCTGGTGTGCCTGCTCGATCAGCTGCACGAAGTCCCCGAGGTCGCCGAACTCCTGGAGGATCTTCATGTAGTCGGCGATGTCGTAGCCGCCGTCGCGCAGCGGCGACTCGTACAGCGGCAGCAGCCACAGGCAGTCGACGCCGAGCCACTGCAGGTAGTCGAGCTTCTCGATCAAACCCCGCAGGTCCCCGGTCCCGTCGCCGTTGGAGTCACGGAAGCCGCGCACGAGCACTTCGTAGAAGACGGCTCTCTTGTACCACCGGGGGTCGGACGAGATGAAGTCTTCAGAAACGGATTCCGGGCATGGTGAAGCGCTCATAGGTATCGCTCGCATCAAGAGAGTAGGGCGGTGCAAACACAAGGGGGCTCGCGCCGTCGGAGCCGTCATCCCTGCGGCTCCCGCCCCACGTCGGCACCGAAGGGGTGGCTCGGTGCGCAGCGTGTTTCGGCGCTGTTTCGCGGAAGACTAGCAGGCCATAAGGGTCATCCGAAGACGATCAGCCTGGGACGGGCAGCGTCCCAACCGCGTAATCGGTCACAGTCCCGAGATCGCCCACGTAACGCCCCGCGTACCCTCCGTGTCTCCGCAGGTCGGAAGGCGGTTCCGGGGCGGGTGGCAAAGGGGTTCACGGCGTGCCCGGCCACGGTGGCGTGAGGTCGCCGAGCACGTCCTCGTAGTCCGTCAGCCAGGAACCGAAAAGCACCAGACCCCGCAGCCAGAAACGCGAGTTCCACGAGCCGAAGGCGGTCAGCGCGTCCGGCCCGCCGGCGATCACGTCGAGCATCCCCTCCGACATGAGCCCCCGGACGGTCGCGGCCTTCAGCAGCATCCGGTGGTTCCACTCGCGGGCGGCCGGGCCGCTGGACCGCAGCGGCACCCGGCGGTGCGGCAGCGCGCCGTTGGTGGAAGGAAGGGCCGCCACGCGCGGGTTCGCCGCGCGGAGGATCTCGCGGTAGAACTTCCCGCCCTCCTTCCGTTCCACGGGTACCGACAGCGTGGCGTCGAAGAAGTCCGGATACAGGAAGGGGAAGACCGGGGTGGCCTCGGGGCCGACGAGGTTCACGGGGGAGCGGGCGATCCCCCGGGCCGTACGGGTGTGGAGCACGCTCAGCGGGAGCTCCGACCTGTGGCCGCGCAGCATCGAGGTCGCCTGGGAGAACGCCGCGCCGACCCGGTCGTCCACGAAGGCGAGCGCGGGCTCCGACAGCATCGGCAGGTGCGGCTCTCCGGTCGCGAGGGCGGCGAGCAGGGCGGCCTGCCTGTCGGCGGAGGATCCGGCGCCCACCGCGTCCGCGGTGATCAGGAAGTTCTTCATCAGCGGCCCGCCCGCCAGGCCGTCCACGACCGCACGCCCCGCCTGGTGCACCTCCCTGGCGAAGGGGGAGTACCAGGCGTGGTGGCTGGTCAGGTACTCCAGCCTGCGCGCCGCCCACCGCGCCTCGCCGGGGTAGGCGGAGGGGTCCTGCGGGACGATCCGGTGGGAGATGCCCAGCTCGCGGGTGATGTAGCGGGCGAAGTCGATGTCGTTGTCCAGGCCGTCGTCCGGGCTGGTCGTCCACGACTCGACGTCCATCTTGCGGGCCGTCGCCACCGAGGCCAGCAGCCGCGAGTCGTACCCGCCGCTCACCGGCACCAGCAGCGGCCGGTCGTCGAAGGGCTTGAGCGCCTCGTGCAGCAGCGCGACGATGTCCCCGGCCGTGACGCCCCGGTCGAACGGCTCTTCCCGCACCCACCGGGGGGTCCGCTTCTCCACGGTGATCCTGCGGGCCGAGCGCGACCAGATCAGGGCGGTCGAACCGGGCAGCCGCCTGACCTCCCGGTAGGGCGTGTCCTCCAGCAGCGGGTAGGTCAGCTTGAGGATGGCCGCCCAGGCGTCCCAGTTGACCTCGTACGGCCTGCGGGCGAGCGCCAGCAGCGGCTCGATGTTGCCCGCGAAGTAGATCGCGTCGCCGTCGGACAGGTAGTAGACGTCGATCAGCCCGAACGCGCCCGTGTGCAGGGTGACGGCACCGGGTTCGTCGATCAGCCCGGGGGTCTCCCACGTCTCGCCCGCCGCCCACCAGGACATCGCTTCCGCCGGCCGCCGCTCCGCCCAGGCGAAGCGCCTGCCGCCGCCGTCCGCGGCGAAGCGCCTGTCGCCGCCGTCCGGAGCGGGGCGATCGCCGCCGCCGTCCGGGGGGAGGCGCCTGTCGTCGCCGTAAGGGGCGAGGGGCGAGGAGCTCAGCAGCGCCGCGTCCGGCGCACGGTGGACCTCGCGCACCTCGGGGCCCGCCTCACGGAGCAGTTCCAGCCTGGCCGGGTCGTAGGCCCCGATCGCACCGCAGACGTACGGCCGCGCCGCGTACTCCGGCCACTTGCCCTTGCGCACTGGATCTCCCCCCTCAGCGAGTACCTGCCGAGTGTACGGACTTGTCGGGGTTCGAGATGGTCGGCCCAGATCTGCGATTATTCTTGCTCGACGTCTGGGGACACGGTGATGGCATGAGTGAAGAGTTGGAGAGCGCCCGGTCGGCTCTCGAAGCGGCCGTGGCGGCGGCTTCCGGCGCCGCCGAGCTCACCCGCCTGCTGGCCGACTACCAGGAACGGCTCGCGCGGGCCGCCGTGTCGGAGGCCGAGGCCGTGACGCGCATGCGGGAGGCCGAGGCCCGGCTGAAGGCCGCCGAGCGGCAGGCGGCGCAGTTGGCGAAGAGCCTCGCCGAGCAGCGCTACCAGACAGAGGTGGCCCAGTGGCGCCTGGAATCCGTGCAGGCCAGCCGGTGGTCCAAGCTGGGCGACGCCATCCACACCAAGAAGCCCGGCGAGGTCGCCCGCACCCTCCGCACCCCTGTCAGCAAGCGCCCGGCGCCGAGGCGGTCCGACTTCTCGCCGGTCCCGCCGCCCGTCGAGGTCCCGCCCGTCGCTCCGGTCGTCCCCGAGACGGCGGGGCCGGTGGTGTCCACGGCCATGGCCGAGGGCTTCGTGGTGCCCAAGGGACCCCTCGCGCGGCCGTACCTCACCGTGGCCGCCATCGTGGACCGGCAGTCCGAGGCCCTGTTCCGCTACGAGTGGCGCCAGGTCACCAACTTCGGGCCCGACAACTGGCGGGCCATGCTGGACGAGCACCGGCCCCACCTGCTGTTCGTCGAGTCCGTACGGCCGGGGCCCCGGCAGGGCAACGGCGGGCGGTGGCTGGAGGAGCTCGCCGGACGGTCCCGGGGCCTGCGCGACCTGGTCGAGGAGTGCGGCCGCAGGGGCATCCGGACGATGTTCTGGCACTCCGGCGGCCCGATCTCGACCAGCGTGCCCGTGGCCTCGCTCTTCGACCACGTGCTGGCGACCTCGGAGGCCAGGGCGCGCGAGTGGCGGGCCGCGCTGCGCCACGACCGCGTCGGGATCCTCTCCCACGCCGTGCAACCCCGCGTCCACAACCTCATCCCCGCGGCCACCGCACGGGCCGGCGTCGGGCTGCTCGGCACCGCCGTCCTGGGCTACCCGCCGCCGGACACCGGATGGCGACCGCTGATCACCGACAAGGCGACCTATGACGACCTGCTGACCGCGTACCGCTCGGTCTCGATGGTGCTCGCCGGCCCGGACGCCGACGCGCGGACCGTGGAGGAGCTGTACGCCTGCGGCACCCCGATCATGCAGCTCGCCGCCCCGGTCGCCGGGGACGAGGCCTCGCTGCGGCGGGCCGTGGACTCGATCGGCGAGTACCTGGCGGCCGACTTCGAGTGCGCGTCGGAAGCCCACGTGGCCTGGCGTGCCACGGTCCCGGTCACCCCGCTGCTCGACCCGTTGCTCGACACCGCCGGGCTGCCCTCCGTACGGAACTCCGCCACGGTCACGGCCGTCACGGCGGTCACGAACGCCACGGAGCTCGACCACCTGCTCGCCCAGCTCCGGCGGCAGGCCCATGCCCCCGGCCAGCTCGTGATCGTGGCCGAAGGCCTGGACGCCGCCGTAGTCGAGAAGGCCGCGCGAGCGGTGTACGGCGGTGAGGTGGTGGTACGTGACACGGGCTCGCCGGTGACCCGGGGCGCCGCGCTCGACCGGGCGCTCCGGCTGGCCGACGGAGACCTCGTCGCCGTCCTCGACCCCCGCGACCTGTACGGCGAGCACCACCTGGCCGACCTGGCGCGGTACTTCTCGGCGGTGGAGGCCGAGATCCTCGGCAAGGCCTCGTTCTACGCGCACATCCCGGCCACGGGGGCGACGCTGCTGCGCCGGCCCGGCGCCGAGCACCGCTTCCTGCCCGAGCTCGCCGGCGGAACGCTGCTGGGCCGCCGCCAGACTCTGGTCGATCTGGGCATCGCCGATGTTTCGGAAGAATGGGACGACGTGCTGATGCGCCAGTGCCGCACTGACGGCATCCGCGTCTACTCGGCCGACCGCTATTCGTATGTGTGCGTCCGAGGCGCCGCCGAGAGCAGGCTCCTGGCCTCCTCCACCCTCACCGGCTATCTCCCCGCCGAACCCCTTGCCATGATCTGATTCTCCCGTGCTCGGCGTGAGCCCCTCATGCGCCGATTCTTCTATGTCGGTCCGTACGGAAAAACCTGCTGTTTCAGGATCGTTTCGTGTATTTCCAGAAACGGCCCCCGGCTCAGGACTTCCGCATGTCGGACGACGATGGCCTGGCGAGTGATCAGTAAGGTCGGAAGGTGTGACGCGGCATCGGTAATGCGTCTGGACTGGGCAATACCGAAAGAAGGGGGAGTTCGATGCTGGACTCCGGTCGCCCTCGCGTCGTGCCGAGGAAAATCGTCCGTTCCACGCTGGCGGGAGCTCTCACGGTATTGGTCGCGATGGGCGCGGTGACGGCGAGCCCTCGTACGGCGAGTGCGGCGGCCACGCCGCCGGTCGCGCTGGGTACGGCCGCGAACTTCGCGGTACTGGCCCAGACGGCCGTGACGAACAGCGGCGCGAGCGTCGTCACCGGAGATCTGGGGCTCACCGCGAGCGCGGCGGTGACGGGCTTCCCGCCCGGCGTCGTGGTCGGAACCATCCATACCGCCGACGCAACGGCTGTGCAGGCCGGGATCGACCTGGGCGTCGCCTACGACGACGCCGCCTCCCGCACTCCCGACGCCACCATCCCGACGGAACTCGGCGGAACCACTCTGACGCCCGGCGTCTACAACTCCGCCTCGGGCACCTTCCAGATCACCGGAAACCTGACGCTGGACGGCCAGGGCGACCCGAACGCGGTCTTCATCTTCCAGGCAGCCTCCACGCTCATCACCGCAGCCGCCAGCACGGTCACCCTCATCGGCGGCGCGCAGGCGTGCAACGTCTTCTGGCAGGTCGGAAGCTCGGCCACCCTTGGAGTCGGCAGCGCTCTCGCCGGCGACATCCTCGCCCAGACCTCGATCACGGTCACGAGCGGCGCGACCGTGAACGGCCGGGCTCTGGCCCGCGACGCGGTCGTCACCCTGGACACGAACACCGTCACCCTGGCCGTCTGCCAGGCCCCTCCCGACAGGTCCACCACGACCACGCTGAACTCGACGTGCGCCATAAACCAGAACAGTCCGATCACCTTCGTCGCGACGGTCACGTCTTCCGGTTCGACCATCCCGACGGGCTCGGTCGAATTCTTCAGCGACGGAGTGAGCATCGGCACGGCCCCGGTGGACGCGACCGGCCACGCCACGCTGACCGTCGCGAACCTCGCCGAGGGCACGCACCAGATCGTCGCCACTTACTCCGGCTCGGCCGACCTGGATCCCAGCACCTCACCGGTGTTCGTCCAGGGCGTGGACTCCCAGGGTTTCTGCCTGATACAGCCCTGCGGGTGCCAGACATGCACGTCGCCGGCAACGGGCCTGTCCACCAAAGCGAGCAGCCGGCCGGCGCCTCGTACGGGCCTCTCTTCCGGCCGGCCCTTCCTCGGACAGGGCGGCGCTACTCGGAGTACGGGCAGCCTTTAGGCCGAGAACTCTCTGTGGCACCTATCGAGGAATGCGGCATAAACCCGTTTATGTGCGATAGAATATCGGCTTTTTCCGTCTTCATGGTGTTAATTTAACATCCGGGCATCGGGCGGGCGCATTCCAAAGGATCTATCGGGTATCTCGCTGTGGCCATCGCTGAAGCGTCACAGAGGCCGCCCTCGCGGCCCCAATAGACACGGAATGAAATGAATTCGAGTGGTAACAGGCATATTCTGATCGCGCAGTCCGGCAGGCGCGCCCAGACGTGGGGTGTCGTCGCCGCCATGGTCGGGTCCTTCCTCGCGGCATCGTGTCGGGAGTACACCCTCACGGAGAAGCCGGGAACCATTCGACTCAATTCAGATGCCAAATACGACGAGACGGTTCCCTACCGCCATTCCGGCGCGACCTCCCAAAAGCCGCACCTCCATGTGAAGCCCCACTGCCGGAAGACCTGCTGTAAACGATGCAAGGGCAAAAAGGCCCACTGCGCATGCCCCCGCGGCCCCCGCCTCCCTACAGCCAAGAAGAGCCCGAAGAGCCCGAAGAGCCCAAAGGGAACAAAAAACGCGAAAGGTCCGATCGGTCCGAAAGGTCCGATCGGACCAGAAGGCCCCGTTGGCCTCGAAGGCCCTCTGGGACCCGAAGGCCCTAAAGGACCCATCGGACCCGAAGGACCCATCGGACCCGAAGGACCCATCGGACCCGAAGGACCCATCGGACCCGAAGGACCTACGGGACAACAAGGATCGATCGGACCAGAAGGACCCGCAGGCCTGCCGGGACCACTAGGTCCACAAGGGGTGGCGGGCCCACTAGGTCCACAAGGCGTGGCAGGGCCGGCGGGGCCGGCAGGCGCGGCGGGCCCGATAGGCGCGACAGGCCCGGCAGGACCCGTAGGGCCAGAAGGCCCGGCAGGTACGACTGGACCTGCGGGCCCGCCAGGACCAGAGGGTGTCCCCGGACCGACAGGTGCGACAGGTGCAGCAGGCCCGGCAGGCCCAGCAGGCCTGGCAGGCCCGGCAGGGCCGGCAGGGCCGGCAGGGCCGGCAGGGCCAGTGGGTGCAGCGGGTCCGGTGGGTCCCGTTGGACCGATCGGTCCTGCAGGTGTTCAGGGTGAGACCGGCCCTGCGGGACCCGAAGGCGCCACCGGACCTGCGGGTCCCACAGGTGCGACCGGGGCAACGGGAGCCGCAGGTCCTGCAGGTCAGACGGGTGCCACAGGTGCGCAGGGTCCCCCAGGTCCGGTTGGTCCGGCTGGGCCGCAGGGTGTGGTCGGGCCAGCAGGGCCTCAGGGTGTGGCAGGGCCTGCGGGTCCGGTGGGTGCGGCGGGGCCGATGGGTGCCACAGGTGCCGAGGGTCCTGTGGGTCCGATTGGTCCCGCAGGGCCGCAGGGTGAGATTGGTCCTGCGGGCCCGGTCGGCGCAACAGGCGCGACGGGTCCGGTTGGTCCGGCTGGGCCTCAGGGTGTGGTCGGTCCGGCTGGGCCTCAGGGTGTGGCGGGGACTGCTGGGCCTCAGGGTGAGATTGGTCCTGTGGGTCCGGTCGGTGCGACAGGTGCGACGGGTCCTATTGGTCCTGCGGGTCCGGTTGGTCCGGCTGGGCCGCAGGGTGTAGTCGGTCCAGCAGGGCTTCAAGGTGTGGCGGGGCCTGCGGGTCCGCAGGGTGCGATTGGTCCTGCGGGCCCAGTCGGCGCAACAGGCGCAACAGGCGCGACGGGTCCCATTGGGCCTGCGGGACCGATGGGCGCGTCGGGTGCGACGGGTCCAGTTGGTCCGGCTGGGCCGCAGGGTGTGGTCGGGCCAGCAGGGCCGCAGGGTGTGGTCGGGCCAGCAGGGCCGCAGGGTGCGGCAGGCCCTGCGGGTCCGGTGGGCGAGACAGGTGCGACGGGTCCGATTGGTCCTGCGGGTGCGCTTGGTCCGGCTGGGCCGCAGGGTGAGATTGGTCCTGCGGGCCCGGTCGGCGCAACAGGCGCAACAGGCGCAACAGGCGCGACGGGTCCCAGTGGTCCTGCGGGACCGGTGGGCGCGTCGGGTGCGACGGGTCCGATCGGTCCTGTGGGTCCGCTTGGTCCTGCTGGGCCGCAGGGTGAGATTGGTCCTGCGGGTTCGGTGGGCGCGACAGGCGCGACAGGTGCGACGGGTCCGATTGGTCCTGCGGGTCCGGTTGGTCCGGTTGGGCCGCAGGGTGTGGTCGGGCCAGCAGGGCCTCAGGGTGTGGCAGGCCCTGCGGGTCCAGTGGGCGAGACAGGTGCAACGGGTCCGGCCGGTCCTCCGGGTGCGCTTGGTCCGGCTGGGCCGCAGGGTGTAGTCGGTCCGGCCGGGCCTCAGGGTGTGGCGGGGTCTGCGGGTCCGCAGGGTGAGATTGGTCCTGCGGGTCCGGTCGGCGCGACAGGTGCGACAGGCGCGACGGGTCCGGTTGGTCCGGCCGGGCCTCAGGGTGTGGCAGGGCCTGCGGGTCCGGTGGGTGCGGCGGGGCCTGCGGGTGCCACAGGTGCCGAGGGTCCCGCAGGGCCGGTGGGTCCTGCGGGTGCTCAGGGTGAGACCGGCGATCCGGGCCCCGTGGGTGCAACAGGTGCGACGGGCCCTGTTGGTCCCGCGGGGCCGCAGGGTGAGACTGGTCCTGCGGGGCCGGTCGGCGCGACAGGTGCCACCGGCCCTGCGGGGCCGGTTGGTCCTGCCGGGCAGCAGGGTGTGGTCGGGCCAGCAGGGCCTCAGGGTGTGGCAGGGCCTGCGGGTCCGGTGGGCGCGACGGGTGCAACAGGTGCAACAGGTGCAACAGGTCCTGAGGGTCCAGTAGGCGCAACGGGTGCAACAGGTGCAACAGGTGCAACAGGTCCTGAGGGTCCAGTAGGCGCAACGGGCGAAACGGGGCCGCAGGGCCCGATAGGGGCTGCGGGTCCTCCTGGTCCGACAGGTCTCACTGGTGCGACAGGAGCGGTGGGCCCGGTGGGTCCTATTGGGCCAGCTGGTCCGACGGGTCCGATCGGTCCGACGGGTCCGACGGGGGCAACCGGTGCGACAGGGGAGTTGGGGCCGGAGGGTCCTGCTGGTCCTGCTGGTCCCACGGGTGCCACGGGGGCGGAGGGGCCTGTGGGGCCGCAGGGGCCGCCGGGGAGTTGTCAGCTGACGTGTGCCGGCGACAAGTGGGGTGTCATCGGCCGGAACTCGTCGGGTGGGCCGAGCGCCGTCTACCGCACCGGCCCGTACGGCCGAAACCCTGCCGGGAACTCCGCGGCCACCGTGCCGCCGCCCTACGGCGTCGGCAGCCTGGGAATCATCGTCAGCGACACCGACACGATCGCCTTCGGCAACGAGACGGATTTCGCGGAGCTGCCGATCAGTGACATCACCATCCTGAAGTACTGGGCGTTCGCCGGAACCAACTCTCCCGCTGACGTCTCACCACCGGGGATCAACATAGAGGTGGACCCCAATGTGGGTTCGACGGACTACGCGACCCTGATCTATCTGCCCGATACCTCTACCAGCCCCTCGGCCCCCGCCCCCCAGCTTCCCAACACCTGGCAGCAGTACGACACCGGCGCGGCGGGCAGCCAGTGGTACGCCAGCGGAGCGACGGGCAGCCTGATCAACTGCACCATTTCCTCTCCATGCTCGTTCGACGTGCTCAAGTCCAGGTTGCCGGACGCGGTGATCACCCTCAGCCTGGGGTTCGCCAAGGGCATGGGCAGCCCCTTCATAGGTGCGATCGACGGACTGCAGGTGAACAACACGATCTATGACTTCGAGCCTTTCGGAGTGCGCAAGACGGCCCTGGTGCCCGCGCCGGTGCCGGGCGAGGCCGCGAAACCCGCGTCGAAAAGGTGAAAGATCAGCGCATAGATCCACGAACCGGCCGAACCCCCCCACCCCTTCCCCGGCCGAACCGCCGGGGGGAGGGGTGCGCTGACCCCGGGCATCTCGGTGGGTCCTAATAGGCTGCGTGGGTGTTCATGCGCGCGTTGGGCGTGGTGCTCGGGTCGCCGCCCGTTCCGCAGGGTTCCTGGGAGCGCCGGGCGGAGTACGTCTCCGCCGTGGCGCTCCGGAGGGCTGACAGGGCCCCGCGCGAGGTGGCGGAGGAGCTGGCGGTACGGCTTCGCCCGCTGGCCGGGGTCCGGGCGGTCGACGTCCGGGCTAACGGTTTCCTGGTCATCGAGGTGGCCGTACCGGGTGAGATCGTGCGCGAGATCCTGGCCGAACCCCTCTCCCCGCCACGGGGAGCCTGTGAGCAGGGTGCCGATGAGGCGGGTCCGTGGCCGGACTTCCCCCGTACATGGGACAACCCTGGATTTGTCGTCAGATACGCCTATGTACGGGCGGGAGCCGTACTGCGCTGGGCGCGTGATCTGGGGCTCTGGGGGGTGGAGGGCCGCCGGACGGGGGCGCGGGACGACGATCTGGGGTACGAGCACGACGATCACGGCTTCACGGCGGGTGAGAGCGCCGGAGCGCCGGACCACGGGCGGCTCGACGATCATGCCCTGAGCGAGCCGGAACACGATGCCGAGGCGTGCAAGCCCGCCGTTTTCCGGCCCGAGGCGCTCGCCGATCCTCGTGATCGGGCGGTGCTGAGGGTGCTGGCCGAGCTGCCGAGCAGGCGCGAGAGCCGGGATCCGGGCTGGCAGGCGTACCTGGAGCGGCTGGCGGAGGCCTACCACGACGCCTTCGAGCACGCGCCCGCGCTTCCCAAGGGAGACGAGGCGCCGACCGCCGCCCACGGAGCCCGGCTGTGGATGGCGGCGGCCGTACGACGGGTCATCGGCGAGGGGTTGACGGAGTTGCGTCAGACCGCTCCCCACAAAATATGAATAAAGCGGGCAAAACGCCGGAAGCGGTATGCCTGGCGGCTTACCGTTCTGGAGATCTTTCAGGTCGTCGTCTCGCTGGTTGGGCAACGGGCGCGGTGGGATCACGGGGTCGGATAGCCTCATGCGGGTGAGTCGATTCGCCCATCCCGCCGGTGACCGGCACGCGGAGGTGCTGCCCGAGGAGCGGCCTCCGCAGGCCCCCGCCGACCTCAACATGCTCGTCCCCACCATCTGGCCGCGAATGTCCGGCCGTGTGGACGGAGCGATCACGATCGCCGGCGTGGACGTCCGCGATCTCGCCCGTGAGTTCGGCACCCCTCTGTACGTGGTCGACGAGGACGACTTCCGTTCCCGCTGCCGCGACTACAAGGCCGCCTTCCAGGGCGACGACGTCTATTACGCGGGCAAGGCGTTCCTGTGCAAGGAGGTCGCCCGCTGGGTCGACCAGGAGGGCCTCGGGCTCGACGTCTGCAGCGGCGGCGAGCTCGCCGTGGCGCTGAGCGTCGGCTTCCCGCCCGAGCGCATCGCCCTGCACGGCAACAACAAGTCGTACGCCGAGCTTGAGAGGGCCCTGCGGGCCGGGGTCGGCCACATCGTCGTCGACTCCTTCGACGAGATCGCCCGCGTCGGCTACCTCGCCGAGGAGCTGGGCGTGCGGCCCAAGATCCAGATCCGGGTGACCACCGGCGTCGAGGCGCACACGCACGAGTTCATCGCGACGGCCCACGACGACCAGAAGTTCGGCCTCTCGCTCAACAGCGGCGCGGCGGCCGAGGCCGTGCGCCGGATCCTGGCCCTGCCGCAGCTTGAGCTGGTCGGCCTGCACTCCCACATCGGGTCGCAGATCTTCGATACGGCGGGCTTCGAGGTCGCCGCCCGGCGCCTCGCGGTGCTGCTGACGCAGATCAAGCGGGAACACGGCGTCGTCCTGCCGGAGCTCGACCTCGGCGGCGGCTACGGCATCGCCTACGTCGAGGGTGACGACGCGCCCGACATCAAGGTGATCGCCGACAGCCTGCGCGAGATCGTCGCCCGGGTCTGCGAGAACGCGGGCCTGCCCGTCCCCCGGCTCACGGTCGAGCCCGGACGGGCCATCGCCGGGCCCGGCGGCGTCACGGTCTACGAGGTCGGCACGGTCAAGGACGTCGAGGGCCTGCGGTCGTACGTCAGCGTCGACGGCGGCATGAGCGACAACCTCCGCACCGCGCTGTACGGGGCCGACTACACCTGCGTGCTGGCGTCCCGCACCAGCGACGCTCGCCCCGTCCTGTCCCGCGTGGTGGGCAAGCACTGCGAGAGCGGTGACATCGTGGTCCGCGACGTGTGGCTGCCGAGGGACATCGCGGCGGGCGACCTGCTCGCGGTCCCGGCCACGGGCGCCTACTGCCGGTCGCTGGCGCACAACTACAACTACCTCCCGAGGCCCGCGGTGGTCGCGGTGAGGGACGGCGTGCCGCGCGTGATCGTCCGCAGGGAGACCGAGGACGACCTGTTGAGGGGGCAAGCGTGAAACCTTTCGCACCGGAAGGGTCCGAGGGCGCTCAGGAGGTCCACGAGCCGGCCTCCGACAAGCGCGGAAGGCACGAGAGGCCGGGCGAGGCCGGCAGGCCGCTGAAGGTCGCGCTGCTCGGCTGCGGAGTCGTCGGCTCGCAGGTCGTGAGGCTGATGCACGAGCAGGCCGACGACCTCGCCGCCCGCATCGGCGCCCCGCTGGAGCTCGCCGGGGTGGCCGTCAGGCGCCTCGGCCGCAAGCGCGAGGGCGACGTCGACCCGGCGCTGCTGACCACCGACGCCGAGGCCCTGGTGACCAGGGACGACGTCGACATCGTGGTCGAGGTGATCGGCGGCATCGAGCCGGCCAGGTCGCTCATCCTGGCCGCCATGTCCACGGGCAAGTCGATCGTCACCGCCAACAAGGCCCTGCTCGCCGAGGACGGCGCCACGATCCACGGCTCCGCCAAGGAGAACGGCGTCGATCTGTACTTCGAGGCCAGCGTGGCCGGGACGATCCCGCTGGTCCGCCCGCTGCGCGAGTCCCTGGCGGGCGACCGCGTCCACCGCGTGCTCGGCATCGTGAACGGCACCACCAACTACATCCTCGACAAGATGGACACCTCGGGCGCCTCGTTCACCGACGCGCTCGACGAGGCCCAGTCCCTCGGGTACGCCGAGGCCGACCCGACGGCCGACGTCGAGGGCTTCGACGCCGCCGCGAAGGCCGCCATCGTCGCCGGGCTGGCCTTCCACAGCCGCGTGACGGCCGCCGACGTGCACCGCGAGGGCATCACCGAGATCACCGCGACCGACGTGGCCAGCGCCAAGGCCATGGGGTACGTCATCAAGCTGCTGGCCATCTGCGCCAGGTCCGACGACGGCCGCTCGGTCGGCGTCCGCGTCCACCCTGCGATGATCCCGAGGAGTCACCCGCTGGCCGGGGTCCGCGAGGCGTACAACGCGGTGTTCGTCGAGGCCGAGTCCGCGGGCCAGCTGATGTTCTACGGCAAGGGCGCCGGGGGGGCGCCCACCGCCTCGGCCGTGCTGGGCGATCTGGTGGCCGTCGCGCGCAACCGCCTCGCGGGCACCCACGGGCCGCAGGAGTCGACCTACGCCGACCTGCCCGTGCACCCGATGGGCGAGACGGTCACGCGCTACCACGTGTCCCTGGACGTCGCCGACAAGCCGGGCGTGCTGGCCAGGGTCGCCGACATCTTCGCCAAGCACGACGTGTCGATCCAGACCGTGCGCCAGGAGGGCCACGGCGACGACGCCCAGCTCGTGCTCGTCACGCACAGGGCACACGACGCCGCGCTGTCCGCCACGATAGACGACCTGCGCGAGCTGGACATCGTCAGAGGCGTGACCAGCATGATGCGCGTCGAGGGCGACGACACGCGCTGACCTCGGGCTCGGGTGCCAGGTCTGGACGGCGGGCCTGGGTGACGACGGCCGTCTTCCCCCGCCCCCCGCGGGGCCGGATTGAGAGGTGGCGTGTTGGGAGAGGGCGACCCCACACCGCTCGGCTACGTACGCACTCCCTCGGCCGGCCCTGCCGACCTGGCCTTCGAGGACGGGCGGCCCCTGCTCGCCGGTGAGGCCGCCGGTCTCCCCCTGAGCGCGGCCGACATCGTACGGCTCCGTCCCTTCGACGGGCTGCGCGTCCGCTGGCCCGAGGGACGGGCGGGGGTGCTGGAGACCATCCACGGCCTGGCCTCGGCCGGGGTCCCGGTGTACGCCGGCGAGGTGCCCGCCTGGGTCGGGCAGGCCGATGCCGGGCTCGCCCGGTTGCTCACCTCCTGGGCACCCGGCCCGCGCGACGAGTCGCTCCGGTCGGTGAGCGACCTGCGCAGGGAGGAGCACAGCCTGCGGCTGCGGCGTCACGCGACGCCTCCCGTGCGCCCGTCCGGCGCCTCCGTGCCGAAGGTCAGCGTGGTGATGTCGAGCAAACGGCCGCACCTGCTCGGGTCGGCGCTCGACCAGATCGCCCGCCAGCGCCACGTCGAGGTGGAGGTCCTGCTCGGGCTGCACGGCGTCCCCGCCTCTCAGCAGGACGTGCGCCGGGCGCTCGACGGCTTCCCGCTGCCGGTCACGGTGGTGGAGGCGGACGAGGCCACGCCGTTCGGCGAGGTGCTCAACCAGGCGGCGGCCAGGGCGAGCGGCGACGAGATCGCCAAATGGGACGACGACGACTGGTACTCCCCGGAGCACCTCTCCGACCTGCTGCTGGCCCGAGGGTACAGCGGGGCCGACATCGTGGGCACGACGGCGGAGTTCTTCTACCTGGAGCCGCTGAACGTCACGGTCCGCCGCACCGACTACACCAGCGAGATCTGGTCGGACCACGTCGCCGGCGGCACGATCTTCCTCGCTCGGGCGAAATTTCATGAAATAGGCGGGTTTGAGGGGGTGCCGCGGGCGGTGGACGCCCAGTTCCTGAAGACCGCCCACGCCGCCGGCGCCCGCATCTACCGAACCCAGGGCCTCGGCTACGTCCTGCGCCGATCGCTCGCCGCCGGCCACACCTGGCAGCTTCCCCTCGCGCATTTCCTGCGCGTCGCGGCGAACCAGTGGCGCGGTTTCCGCCCGAGCCGGATCCTGGAAGCCTCATGACACCACGGATCCGCGGTAACGACTACACGGTGCTCGACCCGCCCGCGCTCGGCGCCTGGACGCCGGCCCTGCGGGTGAGCGTCGTGGTTCCGGCCCACAACGGCCAGGAGAAGCTCGACCTGGCGCTCGCCGGTCTCTCCGTCCAGAGCTATCCCGGGGAACTGGTCGAGGTCGTCGTCGTCGACAACGGCAGCAGCCCGGCCCTGCGCCTGCCGCAGATCCGCCCGCCCGGCACCAGGCTGATCGTCTGCGACACGCCCGGGAGGGCCGACGCGCGCAACGCCGGGCTCGCCGCCGCGACCGGCGACGTGATCCACTGGCTCGACTCCGACGTGGTCGCCGACCGGCACGAGGTCGAGGCGCACATGCGCTGGCACCACCTCGCGCCGTACCTGGTGGTGACCAGCTACCTGCGGTTCACGACGGCCGCGCTGCCTCCGCCGGAGGTCGTGGCGGCGGCGGACGACCTCGCCAAGCTCTTCGAGCCCGCCGAGCCCCACGAGTGGCTGGTCGACCTGGTCCAGCGCACCAACGGCCTCACCGAGACCCCCAACCGCGCCTTCAGCCTCCACGTGGGCGGCGCCACCTCCGTGAACCGCCGGCTCATCGACGCCGCGGGGCCCATGGACGAGGAGCTCATCCTCGGCCAGGACACCGAGATGGGCTACCGCCTGGCACAGGCGGGGGCGGTGTTCGTCCCCGAGCCGCTGGCCAGGGGGTTCCACCTCGGGCCGTCGATGCGGATGCGCGACAAGCAGCCCATCGACCGGGTCAGCCACGCCCTGATCGGCGACCGCGTCCCGCAGTACCGCTGGCTCCGCGCCCATCCGACGCGCCAGTGGAAGGTGCCGTACCTGGAGGTCGTGGTCGAGGCCGAGGGCTACGAGGAGACCCGTGCCACCGTGGACGCCGTCCTCGCCGGCACGGTCCCCGACGTCTCGGTGCTGCTGACCGGCCCCTGGGACACCCTGGTCCCCGAGCGCCGGGCCCCCCTCACCGACCCCCGTCTCGACCTGACCCTCGTCCACGGCCACTACGCCCACGAGAGCCGGGTACGGCTCATGCCGTCCGAGGCCGAGCGACTCGCGCCGTTCCGGCTCCGCCTCCCGGCGGGCTGGGTGCCGGGGGAGGACACCCTCGCCCGCCTGCTCGACCTCGCGGTGGACGGCGGGTACGGCCTGGTCAGCGTGCTGCTCGCCGAGGCTCCTGAGGGCGTGGCCGAGGCCCGGCTGGAGCGCCGCTCCGCCTTCGCCCGCGCCGCCCTAGTCACCCACCCGGCCCCCGCCCCCGCCACGCGTCCGAACGGGGAAGGGGACGCGCGTCCGTACGGTGAGGCGGACGCCGGCCCGTACGGTGAGGCGGGCGCGCGTCCGTACGGTGAGGCGGACCTCGGCCCGTACGGGGAGGCGGACGCGCGGCGGTACGACGAAGCGGTGGACGACGTCTTCGGCTCGCTCTGGATCGACGGTGAGACGCTGGGCTTCCTGCCCGCCTCGGAGAGCTCCCCGGGCAAGGGCCGCCGGATGGCCTACCGCGCCAGGCTGGAGACCGAGGCCGAGGTGGTCAAGCTCACCAAGGAGGTCGAACGGCTGCGCGGCCAGGTGAGCAAGTGGCGCGAGGAGTCCGGCCGGTGGCGCAAGACCGCCGTCGATCTTCGCCGCGAGGTCGGCGGCCTGCGGAGGGAGGTCGCGGCGCTCAAGGCGAGCCGCCTGCGCACCATGATCAAACGAATCTCCGCCAGGCGGGCCGGATCATCGCGCCTGGACAACGGCTCCGCGCCGTCCCTGCCGCCCGAGGGGGAGACCGGCCCGCAGACCTCGCCGAGCACCGAGGGCCCCTCACCGCGGCCCGCCGGTTAGCGCCTCACCGCTCCGACCCCGATCAGCGAACCTCTGCCGGCGCCTGCCTGTGAGCGTCCCGCCTGCCGGCGCTTGCCTGTGAGCGTCCCGCCCGCCGGGCGTCCGCCTGTGAGCGCCCCTGCCGGCCGGCGTCTGTGTTCAGCGTCCGCGGAGGGCCGTACGCAGGCGGCTGGCCAGCCTCTCGCGTGCCGGGCGCGAGGCGGCGCGGGCGGGCTGGCGCGTATGCCCCGCCGACTCCGGCCCTGGCCGGTCACCGGGGGCCGCATCGCTGACCTGCGGCTCCCCGGCCGGCGTGGCCGCAGGCTCTCCCGCCGGTGCGGACGTCGGCTCTCCGGCCGATGTGGTCCGCGCGGCCTCAGCCGTGTCGTCCCCGGCGGGCCTGGTCTTGGGCCTGTTCGCCAGGGGCCAGAATCGGCCGGCCTCGCCGCGGCGTACCCCGTGGGTCCGCTCGATCACCTCTGCGAGATCCTCGCCGGGCGCGGCGAGCAGGCGGGCGCGGTTGAGAGCGTCGGTGCGCTCCAGCCGCGCCGTGCGGCCGTCGGGGAACTCCACCACGAGCAGCCCGGCCCGTTCGTCGGTGACCGCCTTGATCATCAGCTCCAGCGAACGGCGTCCCAGCGGCACGTCCACGGGACCGGTGTACCGGAACGGGATGGGAGCCGGGTCGGGGACGACCGCCGGGGCGATGCGGACGTTCTTGTCATACCGGAACTGCTCGTGCACCAGTCGCAGCTCGAAGTGAGGATCGTCGAGCACCGGGTGGCGGTCCTGGGTCAGTTCGGGCCACGGGCCGGCGAGCGTGACCGCCACATCGGGCAGGCTCCCGCCCAGCGCCGCGCTCACGGCCGCGCGCACCTCCGGCTCGGTGGAGCCCTCCGCGTCGAGCACCACCTCGACGTACGGCACCAGCCAGCTCCTGCCGCCCTCCTTGCGCAGGTCGCGGCGGAGCGGAATCCGATGGGCCAGGAACGGGGACACGACCCGGACGGTCGCCTCCTTGTCGACGCGCTGCGCCGGGATCCCGAGGTGGACGGCCCGCGCCTCCATGTCGGGGACGAACACGGCGCCGCTCATCGCGAGCCGGTAGGCGAACTCGGTGTCCTCGCCCCTGAGGACCTCGGGGTCCAGGCCGCCCACCTGGTAGAACAGGGAACGGCGGAACGAGACCGTGGGCCCGGTGCAGACGTGGTACGGGTTCTTGCTGGCACGCAGCCCGTCCAGGCGGCGGATGGTCGACTCGGTCGAGCTGGGCACGGCTCCTGACATGTCGAAGAGCGTGTCGAGCCCTCCCTCACGCACTGCCGCGTGCACCTCGGCCGCCGTCAGGGCGGGCTCCTTCACGAAGACCTTGGCGCCGATCGTCACCACGTAGTCGGTGAGGTGGTGCCAGCGCATGAGGGCCTCGATGTGCTCCCGGCAGACCACCATGTCCGCGTCGAGGAGCGGTCGTAGGCGGTGTTCACCAGGTTGACGTAGGACGACATGTTCTTCCCTTCGAGTTCGCTGACGTAGGCGGCCCAATCGCCGAAGTC
>NZ_JBEZFH010000033.1:0-44111 GCF_040649355.1 Sphaerisporangium sp. NPDC049002
GTTCGATCGCCGCGACGGAGGGTTGGAACCGCAACCGGTTGAGCTGCGCGGGCGTCAGCCTGGCGGCGAAGCCGTTGAACACATGCTTGTAGGTCTGGAGGGGGTGCACGCCCAGCGGGAGCACCGCGCCGGAGGCGCTCGCGCCGGGTTTCAGCCTGACGATGTACTGGCCTTGGATGGGCTTGGACGCGGGGGTCGTCGTGACCTCCACCGGGCGTGGCGCGGTCGTCGTCTCTGCCTGTGCGGCCGGGGACATCGCGATGGCGGCGCTGAACAGCAGAAGTCCGGGCAGCCCGATCGCGAGGCTTTTCCTGTTTGAACGGACTTTCCTTGCGGGGCGCATTCGCATAGGGGCCTGCCTCTCAATGGTCGACTGGTGTGGCTGAGTACAACCACTCGACTACCGAGAGTAACTATCAATCGCCTGATATCGCGGCCTTTGATCTCCGCGTCAGGTGCATGACAGAGGCAAGATCCCGTCAGCGCGAGACGACGGCCCTATGGCCGTCAGGCGTCCTCGACGATGATTCCCATGGCGTTCGCGAGGCTGTGGGCCAATCCCCGCGCGTCCGAGGTTCTGACGGTCACGCCCCTGAGGCTGGTGACGCCGCCGATCCCCAGCAGGACGCAGTCGGCGAACCGCGCGCCTTCCATCTGGGCGCCGGAGAACTGCGCGCCCGTCAGGTCGCAGCGCTCGAATCGGACACCTGTCAGATCCGCGTTCTGGAAGTTCACCTCAAGCATGTTGCAGTCGCGGAAAACGACGTTCTTGAACGTCGAGAACCTGAACCCCGTGAGATCGCCGCGGCAGGCGTCGAACACCACGTCCCGGAATCCGCACTCGGCCCAGGCCATGCCGGTCAGCCGGCTCGCCGACACCCGGGTGCGGTACATCGCCGACGACCTGGCGGACATGTTGGACAGGTCGCAGCGCTCCATCTCCACGTCGGAGAAGCCGCCCCGGCGCATCGCCGTCCCGGAGAACCGCGTTTCGACGAACCGGCAGCCCTCGAACTCCGCCGTGTCGGCGTCCCGGGAGGACAGGTCGACGCCGTCGAACTCCATCGACCGGTACGTGCCGTCGTCCACAAGCTCGTGCTCGGGCAGTCGCGCGCCACTGAGAACGGTCTTCAATCTGGGCGCCGCCGGTTCCTTCAGGGGCTGCCGCCGAGCGCGTGGGGGTGGCGAAGGCATGGGGGGCAGCCTACGGCGTCTTCCAAAGGCGCTGCGAAGGTGCCGCCAGACGGTTCTCACCGTCGAGTCGAGAGATGGTGTTCGTCACCAAGGCCGCGCGATCAGCCGGTTCTCCGGCCGGAACGTCGACGAGTTCGTAGCCGAACAGGTGGTAGCTCTCCTCGTGTACGCGCTCGAATTCGAGGGAGTCCTCGAAGCTGATCCGCCGGGCGGTGGTGGGCTCGCAGAATCCGAGATTGCGGACGAAGAAGACGTGACGCTCGTAGACGCCCTCGCCTGTGATCCTCTCGATCTCGGCGGAGAGCGCTGGGGAGATCGGATATCCCAGATAGGTGGCGAGCGCATGGGTGCAGATCGGAGAACGGTCGTAGAACTGGATGTCCGTCGCCGGGCTGTCCGTCTGCCGGTGCCGCTGCACGGCGAGCACCTTGTCGATGAAAGACGCATCCGCCCACGGCTCGGTTTCGCCCCGCGCCTGCTCCGACGCGATGACCGTCGTCGCCGCCTCGTCGACGACACTGTGCCCGAGCGCCTCCAGGTGCCGAAGGATCGTGGTCTTCCCGGCACCGGGGGTGCCCGTGATGATGTATCGCCTCAATGTTCTCCTTCACCACCTGCGCGCTCGGCAGGCGAGGGACGTCCGAGGGTGGCGCGGAAGACTCAGATCTTCATTTCGGAAAATTCTTCCCTGGGCCGTAACGCACCCCGACACCTCCTCGTGCGGCACCGATCTTTTCCAGGATCTCTCGATCTCTGAGACCGTTGATCAGATCGCGGGCCGCGTAAACATGCAGGTCGAACAGCCGACGGATCGTCTGGTTGGTGACGAAGCCGTACTCCCGTACGTGGTCGATCACCTTTTGATCGGTCTCCGTGGCGCTGTGTCGGCGATATGTCACCGAACGGGACATCGCCGTGAGAACGTGGGATCGGAGGCGGTATGTAGGAAACGGCTTGTTGATCGTACGTCTGGTCGGCTCTAGAAGATCATATTCATCTGCCATCATGGAAAGAACCTCCTGCGCCTCGACCGGAGTGCGCTGGATGGTTTCCGCGAGTTTCATCGCGTCGATATTGGTGCTATGCCGAAGATATGACAAGGCAAGCAGTACATTCAGGTCTCTTGCCACTTTCATCGGAAGGTCACTGATGAAGCGCACGAAAGCGCCGTTGCCGATTCCGCCCGCGAGGGTGGCGCGAACAAGCGTTCCGTGATCCTCGAACAGGGGAGGCTCTTTGCCGATCCGCAGCATCTCCCGATAGGCCCTGTCGACTCCCTGTCCGGTGCGTTCGGCGAACTGGAGGATGGAAACCGTTTCCGTGAGGAGGCGGTTTCTCGGAGTGGACGGATAGGTGAGGATATTTGAGGGGGTCACGCCCGATACCAGTCCGCCCGGACTCGTGATGACGAGGCGTTCAGGAGAATGCTCGATGTCGACCGTGCCGCTGGTCTCGTATGATCGGTGGATGAACGCGTTGATGATGAGCTCGCGGACGGCCTCGTTCGGATAGTCTGTGAGCTGCAGTTGCACCCCGCCGGCCACATTGAGCGGGTGGACCTCGCGACGAGTCTCTATCGCATCCGTAAGAGCTTGGATCGCGGCGATCAGAGGTCGAGTGCCTCTTATTCGTTGCGTCGCCTCGCTGCCCGTGGTGGGGCGGAATTGATACGAGTAACCATAACCGGGGATGATCTGGTTCAGCAACGGCTCGTCAGCCAGCAAGAGAACGCCCGCATTGGTGATGCCGCCGTTGGGCGCGATCAGGCGGAGGGATTCCAGCAGAGCTTGATCTCCCAGGTCGGCCAGGTGATCGCGGCCGCTCGCCGCGAGAATGCGACGCAGTCGCTCGAATTCTATGGCGCTGAGCTTGTCGATCCCGATGCTTGAGGCATCAGCCGACCAGTCCACCTGGCCGCGTGCGATCATGACCTCTCGCTGTTGGTCGGGGGGGAAAGGGCAGGAGTTGGGAGAGCGGACGACCATCTTGATGTCAAGCGTCTCCGTGTCCAGGGAATCGGCCGAGACGCCATGACCCACTATGGCCAGCGCCGTGTCTGCCTCGTGTTGGTTCACGGACTGACAGTAACCGAGACCTGGTGGGCGGCTTGCCTGTGCTGGCAGCCCAAGGTGATCTAGCCGGTGTGCGGCATGGGCGCATCGTGGCAGCGACCTGTTCCCGAAGCGCCGGGCGCGCTCGTACGGGGCCGTGGCCACCAGGTGTTGTACGAGCGCACGCTCCTCGGCTTGGCGCTCGCGACGGGTGGAACGCGACGGTCAGCCCAGCCAGCCGGCCTTCATACCTCGCACGAACGCCCGCCACTCACCGGCCCCGAACGCGAGAACCGGCCCCCCCGGATCCTTACTGTCCCGTACCGCCCGCCCCCCACTGGACAAGTTCGCAACCTCCACGCAGTCGTCGTTGTTGGCCCCGCTGCGGGAGCTCTTGTACCAGGTCAGCCTGCTTAAGTCTTGATCCATGCCTACTCCTTGAGCCGATGCGCGAGTGTCTCCATGTACCGAATCGACTCATCTGGAGATAGGGCCGATGTCATTACATGGCTGAAGATAAGGCTATATCGCTGGTACTCCGATGGCTGCTCAAGCCAGAGGCTTTCGGTGACCGTCACCGTATAAATCAGGCTCGGGTCATCGGGAAAGTCCAGGATGACGAACGAACCTTCCAGCGCCGGGTGGGCCCCGGCAGAGTCAGGAACCACCTGGACTGTAATGTTCGGCTTGCCCGCCATCTTGATCAGATGCTCGATTTGCTCGCGCATCACTTCCGCCCCACCGATCAACTTGCGCAATGCCGCTTCATCGATCAGCGCCAGCAAGGACGGTGCGTCCTCGCGGTTGAGGATGGTCTGACGTGCGAGCCGCGCCTGCACATGGCGCTCGATGAGATCTTCGTCGAGAACCTGGCCCGCACGCCAGACCGCCTTCGCGTACGCCTCTGTTTGGAGCAGTCCGGGGACGAGTACGACCTGCCAGGTTCGGATCGCACTGGAGCCCGACTCGAAGTCCGGCAGGCTGCTGCGGAAGACATCCTGGTACTTCTCCCACCAGCCACGTTGACGAGCTTCTCGGGCGAGCGTGACGAGGGCTTCTCGTTTGTCCCTGTCTGTGACGCCATACAGGTCGAGCAGCAGACGGACGTCATGGATGCTCGGGAGCTTCCACTCGTTGCGCTCCATCCTTGACACCTTTGACGGATCCCACTCCAGTCGCTTGCCCGCCTCCGTCACCGAAAGCCCGGCGTCCTTCCGGAGTCGGCGAAGCGTTTGGGACAGTCGTCGCCGCTTGACCGTGGGGCTATTGGTCACCATGTGAACGTCCTCCTGCCGCTAATGTCCAACTTGCTGGGGAATTGAAAATCAGGCATACGCGCGTATATTTATCTGCGCATTGTGATTCCCGTATCGTTCTGCCAGCATGTTAATAGGTCGCGACCAGGAAGATGGCCGAATCGCGGCTGAACGGCGTGACCAGGATCAAGGCCTGCTCAAATAATGCCCGATTTGGCGTTATCTGCCATGAATTAACGGGTGAATAGTGCGGGCATGAAGTGGGCAGAGCACCGCAAATAGGCGGAGTCCGTCAGGTGCGACGAACACCGGACGGACTCCTTGAAACGGACACTGGAGGTCCGATCCCGTGGTCAACTTTACAAGGGTTATTCGTGTCATCCGGATGCGTTACAGGGCCGAGAGGCCGCCTGCGCCTATGGGGTGCCGGTGGTGTGGTGATTCGCCGTACGCCCACGATGACCGTTGCCTTCCCCACCGGGGGCGGCACGCCTACGAGGCGCCGACCGATCGCCAGTTCCGGGCGCGGCTGGCCGAGTGGTGGCGCCTCGGGCTCTCGCGCCACGCGCCCGCTCCCGTACGTCCGTTGAGTGCCATGTCGCACGTGCCGGACCCGAATGCCGGGCAGTGCGCTCGGTTCATCGCGCCACCGGCCGCCGGATCGGCGCCGCCGTACCGCGCGAGCCATCCCCCGGACGTCCGTTCCATGCCGGGCAGGCGAGAGCCGCACCCGTACGAGACCAGCGGCCGGAGGGCGGCGTGAACGGGCGGCACCGCAAGGGAGCGATCACCGCTGCCCCGCAGAACTCATCCCCCCTTCTCCAGCAGGGAGTCTCAATGATCGACACTCCGGATGGTCCACGTACCGTGTGCTGGGACCTGCCCTGTGAACCGGCGGTCGTGGGCAAGGCCCGGAGCATGGTGCGGGACACGTGTCGCGGTTGGGGGGTGCCCCGGGAACTCACCGACGACCTGGTCCTGGTGGTGAGCGAGCTGCTCGGGAACGCGGTCGTGTACGGCGAACCGCCGGTCAGGCTCTCGCTCTGGGCGACGGCGGAGGGGATCTACGTCCGGGTGACGGACCACGGCCCCGAAGATCCTCGGCGGCTGCGCCTCAGTCTGGACGCCGTCCACGGCCGGGGTCTCGCGATCGTCGAGTCACTCGCGGAGCGGTGGGGTGTCGTCCACACGTCCGACGGGACGGGCAAGACAGTGTGGGCGGCGTGGCGATGGTCCTCACGGCGACCGGGGGCGACGCTCGTCACGGGTCTCGAAGCCGGGGACCCGTCAGAGGGGGTCGACGCCGGAGGTGGTCATGATCTCCATGATGTGCCCGTCGGGGTCGTCGAAGTAGACCGCACGTCCACCACGCGAGGTGTTGATCTCCCCGAAGCGCTTGGGCTCATGGGGCTCGGCGTAGTAGTCGAGGCCGGCCCGTAGGATGCGGTCGAAGATCTGGTCGAACTCGGGCTCGCCGACCTCGAACGCGTAGTGGTGCGGCGCGATGTCGGTGACGCCCCTGGTCGCGAAGTCGACGTCCGCGAAGTCCAGCGTGAGCGACTCCCCGATGCGCACCGGTATGAACGGGCCCATCGGCTCTCCGACAGGTAGGCCGAGGATCCCCGCGAGGAATCCGGCCGAGGCGCGCTTGTCCCGCGCGGGGACGATCGTGTGGTTGAGAGAGATCGCCATGGTTTCTCATCCCCTCACCGGGGCGATCGATGGTCTTCCCTTCACCACACCCGTTCCCGCCCGGGTGCCGATTATGCCGCCCCCAGCGGGGAAGCAGGGGCGGTCAGTCGAAGGTGAGCTGTTCGGTGCGGCGGGGCATGAGCAGGATCGCGCCCACGCTGAGCACCGCCACCACGACGAGCGCGAGGAAGATGTTGTGGGTGGCGTCGTACAGCGCCCTGCGGATGAAGACGGCCGTGGCCGACTGCGCGGCGGGTCCCTGGGCGCCGAGTACGAGGCTCGTGGCGTCGACGCTGTTGGGCAGCTTGCCGGCCAGGGACGCCGGGGGGTGGGAGAAGCGGTCGGCCAGCGTGGCGTTGGCGATCGCCCCGAAGACCGCAGCCCCCACCGCGCTCCCGATCGAACGCGAGAACATGTTGGTCGCCGTGACGACGCCCCGGCGCTCCCAGCCGACCACCGACTGGATGGCGACCATAGTCGGGCTGGACGCGAGCCCGAGGCCGGCGCCGACGACGAAGCACGCGCCCGCGACCATCCACACCTGCGCCCGCTGGCTGAGCAGGGCGGCCAGGATGATGCCTGCCACGACCAACCCGCTTCCGATGAACGCGGTGTCACGGAAGCCGATGCGCATGTAGAGGCGTCCTGAGTAGGTCGCGGCCAGCGGCCACCCGAGGGTGAGCGCCGCCAGGGCGAAGCCCGCCACCAGGGCGCCCGTGCCGAGGACGCCCTCGACGTAGGTCGGGACGTACGAGGTGAGGCCGATCAGGAGCGCGCCGACGCCCAGTCCGACGAGGTTGCCTCCGGTGAGCGTGCGGTGGCGGAACACCCACAGCGGCAGGATGGGCTCGGCGGCCCTGCGCTCCACGACGACGAATGCGGCCACCAGGACGGCGCCCGCGGCGAAGATGACCAGGCTGGGAACCGAGGCCCAGCCCCACGCCACCCCGCCTTCGAGCAGGCCGAGGATGAGCAGCGACGAGCCGCCGGTGAGCAGCGTGGCCCCGAGGTAGTCGATCTGGTGGGAGCTGCGCGTCACCCGCTCCTTGAACCGGCGGGCGAGCATCCAAGCCGCGACGGCGCCGAGCGGCAGGTTGATGAAGAAGATCCAGCGCCACGAGATGTACTCGGAGAACACGCCGCCGAGGGCGGGGCCGACAACGGACGAGATGCCCCAGACGCTGGCCACGTAGCCCTGCACGCGGGCGCGCTCCTCGACGGAGTACAGGTCGCCGACCATCGTGATGCTCATGGGCTGGACGGCCCCGGCTCCGATGCCCTGCAGGGCGCGGAAGATGATGAGCGCGGGCATGCTCCACGCGACGCCGCAGAGCACCGAGCCGAGCAGGAACACCGCGATGCCGAAGAACATGACCGGCTTGCGCCCGAAGATGTCCGCCAGCTTGCCGTAGAGCGGGACGGTCACCGCCTGGGTGAGCAGATAGATGGAGAACAGCCACGGGAACTGCGAGAAGCCGCCCAGGTCGCTCACCACGGATGGCACGGCCGTCGCGATGATGGTGCTGTCGAGTGCCACAAGGCCCGTGCAGAGCATGATGGCCGCGAGCACCGGGCCGCGCTCCGACCGCAGACCGATGCCTTTCGGGCTCGCTACCGTCGTCACCGGGACGTTCTCCTTGCGCGTCGTGGACATCGAGGCCGGACTCACCCCGCTGGCCGCGCGGCCGTCCCCCGGGAGTACGCAACCGCTCCCTGTCGCTTCTCATTCCCCCTCAATCGCGACAATCTACGTACAACACCTATATTCGCGCTGGATCGGACCGCGACCGTAGTACGCGGCCTGCCCCGCCGGGCAGCCGTAAGGCTGGCTCGTGTCGCAGTAGTGGGGGTAGTTCGCGGTGTTCTGCTCGACGATGTAGACCAGACCGCCGGTCTCGTGGTTGACGTTGGCCAGGAAGGCCGCCGCCTCCTGCTTCCTCACGGTGTCGCTGCCCGTGGTCGCGAAGGCCGGGTACGCGCTCAGCGCCGCGACCAGGCCGTTGTAGGTGTAGAAGGAGTTCCGGCTCGGGAACATCTGGTTTCGACGTTCCGTCAGGACGTCTGCCCGATCTCTGGCCGGCTCTGAGGCCTCCACGCGGTGATGAGTTCCTCTGGGCCGTATAGAGCGGTGAGTCCGTCGCAGGTCGCGCCGCCTCGGGACACGGCGACCAATGGAAGGGGGTGATCGGTCAGCGCGGCCCGGTGCCGGACCAGTTCCTGGAGGTCGTGAGCGTCGAAGGCGCTCTCCAGCCACTTGATCGATCCGACGAAGCGAAGCTCTTTGGCGATGGGGGTACGGTCCGCCCCGACGATGTCGATCTCGACGTCGTTGCTCCGTGTCCAGTAGGAGCCGATCGCCTCGGCGGAGGGAAGCCGTCCATCGGGTACCAACCGGGCCAGCGCCTCGCGTACCAACGGCTCGACCGCCCGTCCGCGCCAACTGCTCCAGCCCGCCGCGATCCGCCGCAGCGTGAGGTCACCCCGGCGCCGCTCGATCTCCGGCATGTGCGGCCGCAGGAAGTAGAGCCAGAAGCGAAGGTAGGGATCGGTGATCCGGTACCGGCGTTCCTTCGAGGGGCGGGTGCTCAGCGGGAGGTCTGAGGACACGATGCCTTTGGCCGTGAGGAGGTCCGTCGCGCGGGTGAGGGTGGAGTGGGAGATGCCTCCCGCGGCCCGCGCGATGTTGACGAAGGTGCGCTCCCCGCTGCCGATGGCCTCCAGCGCTTCGCGTGCCATGGCCTGGCCGGGGAACTCCGCGGCCAGCGTCCTTTCGCCTGAGACGAGGAGGGCCGATACCGGGTTGGTCAGCGCGTCATGGAGGAATTCCCACACCGAAGCTCCCGGTGCCCACTCGGCGCACACCAGAGGGAGGCCACCGGTGACGAGAGCCGCGTCGAACGCCGCCTTGGCGTCGAGATCGAGCATCCGCTGGATCTCGGAGGGATTGAGCGGCCTGATCACCATCTCAGTTCCCCGCTGATGGAACGGCCTCTCGTAGCTGTTGAGCGCCTCCATCATCGACATGTCCGAGCCGATGAGGATCAGCAGAACGGGTTTGCGGCTCAGGTAGCGGTCCCAGGCCCGCTGGAGCAACCCTTCGAAGGCGTCGACGCGCTCCATGAGGTAGGGGACCTCGTCGATCACCACCACCGATGGTGAATCGTCGGGGATCGCGTCCGCCAGCAGTTGGAGTGCACTGTTCCAGTTGGCCGGCGGGGTGTGGACGAAGAGTTCACGGTGAGGAAGGTCGGAGGAAGCGACGTCATCGAGCAGTTGCCGCAACTCCTGCTCGGCGCTCGCGCGTGCGGCGGTGAAGTACAGAGACGCCATGCCACTGCGGGTTACGAACTCCTCCGCCAGGGCGGACTTGCCGATCCGCCTTCGCCCGCGCATGAGCACGCACCGTCCTGGCCGGGGATCACCGGCGGCCGAGGTCACCCGGTCGAGCAACCCTTGCAGCGCCGCGAGCTCCGCCTCCCGGCCGATGAAACCGCTCACATGCGCCTCCTGACGATAGTATCGCCAGCGATACTATCGCTGGCGACAGTATCCGGAGGGTGTTCGGGCGGTGGGGTCAGATCATCACGTGGGCTTCGGGGTGGCCGACGAAGGAGAACTGGGCGTTGCGGGTGAGCTTGTAGTCCTGGGCCTTCCACGTGTGGGCCGAGGCGTCGGCGCCGCGCATGTAGACGAAGTTGAAGCGGTCGGCGGAGTAGATGCGCACGCCCTCCTCCTTGCACCGCCGTACGAGCCGCGTGTCCTCGCCCGCGTTGACGGCCTCGAAGGCGAACGTGCGCAGCAGGTCGGCCTTGGCGAGGATCGTGGCGCCCTGCACGAGGTGGGCGTACCGGTGCTCCAGGCCGGGCAGGCGCATCACGGTCGTGTTGGTGGCGGGGAAGTAGGTGTAGTGGGCGCCCTTGCCGACCATCTCCGCGTCGGCGTAGTCGAAGGCGCGCAGCAGGTCCGACAGGTAGTGCGTGCCGTAGAGGTTGTCGTCGTCCATCTTGGCGACGTACTCGCCGTCGGCCTGGGCGATGCCGAGGTTCAGCACCTCGCCGAGGGTGAGCGACGGGTCGGCGGTGAGCACCTTGACGGCGGGGATGCCGGCGGCGAGGGCCTTGTCGCGGACGACGCCCGGGTCGATGTCGAGCCCGTGCAGCACCAGGATCAGCTCCAGGTCGCGGTGGCGCTGGCGGGCGACCTGGGAGATGGCGTGTTCGAGCTGGCCCGCCCGGTTGGTGGGCAGGACGACCGACACGGTCTTCGTCCGCGCGACCACGGGACGGCCGAGCGCGGTGAGGATCTGGTCGACGCGGTGGGAGAACAGGTGCTTGTCGAACACCTCGCGCATGGCCAGGTGGGCCTGGCGGGCACGGAGCTCCGGGCTGTTGATCAGGTAGAGGGCCTGGTTGTAGGCCTCCTCCTGCGTGTGCGCGATCGGGATCAGCGAGCCGAACGTCTCCTCGATGGCCCGCGACCACCCCGACAGCACGGTGGTGGAGCACGCCGACAGCTCGAAGACGCGCCGGGCGCACATGGTCGGCGAGTCGATCACCGAGTTCACGTTGAGGAAGACCTTGTACATCTTGTACGCGGCGAGCATCTGTTCGTACGGCAGCTCGCCGACGATGTGCGGGCGGTACTCCTCGGGCCAGGCGTACTTGTCGCCGGCCTTGTCGTTGCGGGCGAAGATGTGCAGGCCGAGCTCCCGCGTGGGAGCGATCACGGCCTCCATCTGCTCGCGCCGCTCGGGGTGCTTGTCGCGGAAGTACATGCCCGCGAAGACCACGTCGTACGGCCGGCCCTGCTTGGTCTGGATCGGGTTGTGCACGCGCGGCTGCGCCGCGAACTGCAGCACATCCACCCGATCGTGTCCCAATATTTCGCGATACTTGGGGACCATGTCGCCGTCGCACGTGTACACGTAGTCGAACAGCTTGGCCGTGTCGATGAAGAACTCGAAGTTCGGCGGGTCCTCCTTGTTCCAGAAGACCGTGGGGATGCCCTGCTCGCGGCACCAGCTCACCAGGTCGCGCAGCTCCTGCTTGGGGGCGTTGGTGCCGGTCATCTGGTAGCGCCAGCGCGTCTGGTTGCCGTGCCACGCGGACTCGCAGAACAGCACGTCGGGACGCTTCTCGGCGAAGATCTCGGGCCAGTCCTTGAGCCCGAACTCGATCTGGTCCCACTCGTACTTGAAGGCCATCCGGGAGAAGTCGTCCAGGATGACGGCGACCTTCAGGTCCGGGCGGCTGACCGGGCCCTCCGGCCACGCCAGGTTCGGGATCTTGACCTCGGGCGCGTGCGCCATCACCGCGTCGATGGCGACGCTGCTCGCGGTGACCGTCGCCGGCGCCTTGGGAGCCTTCTTCGGCTTGAGCGCCTGCGACAGGTCGCGCGGGAGCCGTACGAGCCTGGACGGGCGCTTGGCCCCGGCGAGCGCGGTGCTCACGCGGTACGGGCGCTGCGCCTTGGTGGCCGACAGCTGCCACTGGGCGTACTCGGCCCGCGCCTCGGCGGTGGCGAGGCGCCGCTCAAGGTCGCGGATGCGGTCCTCGTAGCGCTCGAAGACCTTGCGCTCCTCGGGTAGCCAGTTCGCCGCCCCGAGCCGCTGAAAACGCGGCTCATCCGGATTTGTCTGGTCACTCTCGGCCATGGTCCGACTTGCTCCCTCGTATCCGCGAGCTCCCGCGCGAGCCTGTGAGCTCATCGCCCGGGAATGTCCGATCGTACGGCTTCTGCCGCGAAAGGATGGGTGTTTTCGCCCAGATGCCCAGATCGCCGGCCTGGCGATCGAGCGTGGTCCGTGCAGTGAACGCCCAGGTCAGGCCGTCGTGGGTGGGGTGGCCTGGGCGGCGGGGGAGAGGTTGTCGCCGCGCAGCCAGGCCTCGATGACGCGGGCGATCCTCGGACCCGCGGCGCCGTCCCACAGCGGCGGCAGCTCCCCGCTGGGGGTGGCCGCGCCGTCGGCGAGCGCCTTGGACGCCGCCGCGGGCAGCGTCGCCGGGGTCACGAGACGGTTGGTGCCGTGGGTGATCGTGATGGGCCGCTCGGTGTTCGGCCGCACGGTCAGGCAGGGGACGCCGAGCATCGTCGTCTCCTCCTGCACGCCGCCGGAGTCGGTCACGACCAGCGCCGCGCCCCGTACCAGCGAGAGGAACTCGACGTACCCCAGCGGGTCGATGATCGTGAGGTTGTCGCCGGTCACCAGGCCCGCCTCGGCGAGGCGCGCCCGTCCGCGCGGGTGCAGCGGCACCACGATCGGCACCTGCTCGCCCACCGCCAGCACGGCCTCGACCAGCTCGCGGGCGGACTCGGGGTCGTCGACGTTCCCCGGACGGTGCAGGGTGGCGACGGCGTAGCGCGCGGGCAGGGCGAGACGCTCCTTCAGCGGCTCGGGGTCGAGCTTCGGCAGCGCCGAGAAGAGGCTGTCGATCATCGGGTTGCCCACCAGGTGGACCTTGGCCGGGGAGATCCCCTCGTTGGCCAGGTGGGAGAGCCCGTCGGGGCTCGTCACCAGCAGGATGTCGGCGAGAGCGTCGGTGACGACGCGGTTGACCTCCTCGGGCATCTCCCGGTCGAAGGACCGCAGGCCCGCCTCGACGTGAGCGGTCGGGATCTGGAGCTTGGCGCAGACCAGGATCGCGGCGAGCGTGGAGTTGACGTCTCCGTAGACCACGACCAGGTCGGGCCGGTGCTCCAGCACGACCTCCTCCAGGCCGGTCAGCAGCGCGGCCGTCTGGCGCGCGTGGCTGCCGGAGCCCACGCCGAGGTTGGCGATCGGCTCGGGGAGGCCGAGGTCGGCGAAGAAGACATCGGACATGAGCGCGTCGTAGTGCTGCCCGGTGTGGACGATGCCCTGCCGGACCCCCAGCTCCGCCAGGCCGCGCACGACGGGCGCCGCTTTCACGAAGTTGGGACGAGCGCCCAGCACGTGCAGAACGAGGGGATTCTCCCTCATTGACCTCGCCTTTCAGCCGGGAGTGGGTCAACTAGTGCCCAGTAGGGCCAAGCGGTGCCTATGGTACGGTCACCGCGTGGTTTCCGAGGCCAGCCGGCCCGAGAAGGTCTCCCCCAAGTCGGCTCGCGCCGGCGTGAGCGGTTTCCTCAAGGGCTTCGTCCAGCATCCGGTCATTGTCTCCAGAGTCTTCGTCACCAGGGTCAAATCCGACCCGATGCGTGTGGCGCAGGCCGCGGCGGAGGCGATGCCGCCACGCCTGCGTCCAGCGGTGGGCAAGGTCGCGTGGCCGGTCGCCCGCGTCGTGCGCGTCACCGCGCGCAAGATAGCGCGGCGCATGGCCGACGGCCCCCTTGAGGCGGCCAAGGCCGAGTTCGAGCATGGCCGGATGACCAAGGCCATCGAGGTGCTCCAGCCGCACGCGCGCTGGCCGTTCATCCGCAGGCGGATCGCCTACTACGAGGGTGAGAAGGCCGCGATCGGCACCGCTCCCATCCCGCCGAAGTCCAAGGTGATCGTCGGCGAGCGGGTCGAGGGCCGCGTTCTGCACTGCGTGACCAACGCGCTGCCGTACACCCAGGCCGGGTACACCGTCCGCACGCACCGCATCGTGACCGCGCAGCGCGCCGCCGGGCTCGACCCGCACGTCGTGACGAGCTGGGGCTGGCCCATGCTCCAGGGGCACGCCGACGCCGAGCCGTACGAGGAGATCGACGGCGTCCCCTACCACCGCCTGCTGCCGAGCGGCGAGGTGCCGTTCGAGAGCCGCGGCCGCATGATCCGCGGAGCCGGCGAGGTGACCGAGCTGGTCAGGACGTTGCGGCCCCAGGTGCTGCACGCGGCCACCGACCACCGCAACGGCTCGGTCGCGCTCGCCGCGCGCGAGCGCACCGGCACGCCGCTGGTCTACGAGGTGCGGGGCTTCCTGGAGGAGACCTGGGCCTCGCGCGACGCGGCCAGGGTCGGCAGCGAGCGGCACCTGCTCCAGCGCGACCGCGAGGCGCACATCATGCGTTCCGCCGACGCGGTGGTGACGCTCGCCGAGACGATGGCGGTGGAGATCGCCGAGCGCGGGGTCCCCCGCGAGAAGATCTTCCTCGCGCCGAACGCCGTGGACGACACGCTGCTGACCGCCGACTACGACGGCGCGGCGTTCCGCGCCGCGTACGGCATCGCGCCGGACGAGATCGTCGTCGGTTCGGTGTCGAGCATCGTGGGCTACGAGGGCTTCGCGACTCTGCTCTCGGCCGCCGCGCTGCTGCGCGACACCAGGACCCCCGTGCGCGTACTGATCGTCGGCGACGGCGCCGAGCGGCCCGCGCTGCTCGCCCAGGTGGAGAAGCTCGGCCTCGGCGACGTCGCGATCCTTCCGGGCCGGGTCGGCCCCGAGGAGGCGCTCCAGGCCCAGTCGGCCATCGACATCTTCGTCTGCCCGCGTGAGGACCTTCGCGTGTGCCGCCTGGTGACCCCGCTCAAGCCGGTGGAGGCGATGGCGCTCGGGAAGCCGGTCGTGCTGAGCGACCTTCCCGCGCTGTCGGAGCTGGTCGGTTCCGAGGGCGCCGGCCTGCTCGTGCCGCCCGGCGATCCTGCTGCTCTGGCCAAGGCTCTCGCAGGTCTGCGGGACGATCCGGAGCGGCGCGCCGAGATGGGCGAGGCCGGCCGGAACGAGGTCGCCACGAAGCGAACGTGGAGCCGGATCGCGGAGACCTACCGGACGATCTACCAGTCCGTTGCCCGATGATTTGCGTATCATGAGCGATCGGAAACCTCGGGTTGGCTATGCGTTCAATCGCATTAGACGTGATCTGTGCGGACTTGAGATAGCCTTTCCCACCATGCAGTGTTGTTTCGGGCTTCCTCGGGTCGCCACGTGAGCGGGTACGACCTCGCGGTCATCGGCCTGGGCTACGTGGGCATGCCCCTCGCGAAAGAAGCCACAGGGGCAGGTCTTCGCGTGGTCGGACTGGACGTCGACGAGCGCAAGGTCGACGCCCTGACGTCCGGCCGCTCCTACATCGATGACCTGAGTGACGCCGATCTGGACTCCATGCTGGCCAACGGGTTCACGGCCACGCTCGACCAGTCGGTGCTCGCCGCCAGCGACACCATCGTCATCTGCGTGCCCACTCCGCTCGACGAGGACCACCGTCCGGACCTTTCGGCCGTGCGCGGCGCCGTCGAGTCGGTGGGGCGCTACCTCCAGCGTGGAGCGCTCGTCGTCCTTGAGTCGACCACCTACCCCGGCACGACCGACGAGGTCGTCCGCCCGATCCTCGAAGAGGCGTCTGGGCTGACCGCCGGCGTCGACTTCCACCTCGCCTTCTCGCCGGAGCGCATCGACCCCGGCAACGCGAAGTACGGGCTGCGCAACACGCCCAAGGTGGTCGGCGGGTACACCGGGGCGTGCCGCGACCGCGCGGAGGCGTTCTACGCCCGGTTCATCGAGCAGGTGGTGACCGTCAGCGGCACGCGCGAGGCCGAGATGGCCAAGCTGCTGGAGAACACCTACCGGCACGTCAACATCGCGCTCGTCAACGAGATGGCCATCTTCTGCGACGAGCTCGGCGTGAACCTGTGGGAGGCCATCGAGGCCGCCTCCACCAAGCCGTTCGGCTTCCAGAAGTTCCTGCCCGGCCCGGGCGTCGGCGGTCACTGCATCCCGGTCGACCCCTCGTACCTCTCCCACGCCGTGCGCAAGCTCGGCTACCCGTTCCGCTTCGTGGAGCTGGCACAGGAGATCAACGAGCGGATGCCGGCGTACGTCGTGGCCCGCGTGCAGCGCCTGCTGAACCGCGCCAAGAAGCCGGTCAACGGCTCCCGCGTCCTGCTGATGGGCGTAACCTACAAGCCGGACATCGCCGACGAGCGCGAGACCCCGGCGGTGCCGATCGCGAGGGCGTTCCGCGATCTCGGCGCCGAGATCGTCTTCGCCGACCCGCACGTGAAGCAGTGGAGGGTCGACGGGGTCGAAGTGCCACGAGAGGACGATCTGGCGGAGGCGGTGGAGCGGGCGGACGTGACCGTCCTGCTCCAGCAGCACTCCGAGTTCGACCTGGACATGGTGGAGAAACGAGCGCATCTACTTCTCGACACCCGGGGCGTCCTCTCCGAGGGCGAACGCGTCGAGCGGCTCTGACGGGCGGAGGGTCGGCGCGTGCACGTGCTTGTCATGACGGTGGTCCACCACCCCGAGGACGCCCGGATCCTGCACCGGCAGATCCGCGCGCTCGTGGACGCCGGTCATGAGGTCACGTACGCCGCGCCGTACACGGCTCGCGGCGTCGTACCACGGTCGTGGGTCACGGGGGTCGATCTGCCGAGGGCGGCGGAGCGTAAGCGGCTGTCCGCGGTGCGGGCGGCGCGGCGGCTGTTCAAGAGCCTCCGCGGCCAGGTCGACCTGGCGCTCATCCACGATCCCGAGCTGCTGCTCGCGGTCGCGGGCGTGCGGCGGCGGCCCCCTGTGGTGTGGGACGTCCACGAGGACACCCCGGCCACGCTTTCGCTGAAGCCGTGGCTGCCCTCGTTCCTCCGGCCGCCGACGCGCTTCCTCGCGCGGCTGCTTGAGGGTACGGCCGAGCGCCACCTGCACCTGCTGCTGGCGGAGACCGCCTACGCGGGCCGGTTCCGGCAGGCGCACCTGGTCGTGCCGAACGAGACCTGGGTGCCCGACGACGTCAGCGAGCCTTCCGACGACCGCGTGGTCTACCTGGGCTGGCTGTCGGAGGCACGGGGCGTGCGCGAGGCCGTCGAGGTGGGCCGGCTGCTCCAGCCGCACCGCGTGGCGGTCGAGCTGATCGGTTACGCCGACCCCCAGAGCAGGCCCATGCTCAATCAGGCCGTGGCCGATGGAGTGCTGGAATGGCGTGACTTCATGCCGAACGACGAGGCGCTCAAGCGGCTCGACGGGGCGCTGGCGGGCCTTTCGCTGTTACACGACGAGCCGAACTACCGGCATTCCATGCCCACCAAGATCGTCGAGTACATGGCGCACGGTATCCCGGTGATCACCACGCCGTCGCCGAGGGCCGTCGAGCTGGTGGAGCGCTACCAGAGCGGCGTGGTCGTGCCCTGGCGCGACCCCCAGGCGGTGGCGCGGGCGGTGCTGCGGCTGCGCAACGACACGGCCGAGCGCCTGGCCGCCGGGGCGCGCGGGTACGCGGCAGCCCGGGCCAACCACCACTGGCCGAACTCCGCCCGGAGGTTCGTGACCCAGCTCGAAGCCTGGGCGGGCGTGAAGAAGTAGCGCGCGGCACCCCCGGGCGCCGGGAAGCCCTGCCACAGCGGCTCTGAGCCACCCCCCAACCCTGATCGTTCTTTATCGGGGCCACAACTCAAGGACGGTAATCTCCTGAAGGTGCGCGGGCTCACTCTGCTCCTGGGAGCGGCTCTTCTGGCCGCTGTCGCGGCGATAGTCATCGTTCTACCGGACTCCCAAGGAGGTTCCAGGACCGCGACGACCACGCCGGCCCAGCAGCCGAAGCCGGGCACCCCGACGCCTGAGGCCAGCGTGTTCAGCGACCCCTGCGGAACGTTCGACACGACGACGCCCACGCCGTACGCCGTCACCGGATACTGGCTGGTACCGACCTCCGACCACTGCACGTGGCGCAGCCAACTCCAGGCGATCCACCAGGTCGGCGGGGACACCGTCGTCCGTCTCGGGTTCGGGCTCCAGCCGCGCTCCGTGGACGAGGACGGGCAGGTGCGAGACGCGGCCGGCAAGGATCCCGACCCTCGCTACCAGAGGTGCGAGGAGAACGGCATGACCTGCGTGCAGGCCGCCGAGTCCGCGCTCAAGGCCGCCAACCCCGGCAACCGCATCACCTGGACCTACGTGTACCGGACCGACGAGGCGTTCGGGGAGGGCCTGTTCCGCTGCCCCCAGATGGAGCACTCGATCACGATCGGCGACGACGTCTACTACCGCGTGATCGCCCCCGACGACGGCTCTGACGACTCGACGTGCGACTTCAGCTCCAAGGGCAGGGGATACCACCTCATCCTCGTCAACGGCGCCCTCAAGGACAGCCTGACCGAGATCCTCGACCTGGCCGACCGCTTCGCGATGAAGGTCTTCCCCGCGCTGCCGCTGGCCCCGCGCGACCGGCTGGAGCCCACCAAGGCCGACCCCCGGCACATCGGGACGCTCACCACGCTGACCCGGCGCGTCCTGCAGGACTACGGCGACCGCTTCAACGACAGGACCTCGCTCGGCGGGGTCTACCAGCCCTTCGAGTTACAGATCAGGGACTGGCCCGACCCGACCGTGGTCACGACCCTCCAGGTGTACGCCGAGCAGCACGACATCGTGCAGCAGGAGCTTCCGGGCAAGCCCATCATGGTCAGCCCGTACCTCGACGCCCGCAGGGGCAAGGAGTTCACCTCGACGCCCGAGCAGGTCGCGCGGGGCTTCAAGGTCCTCGCGCAGACGGGCGTCGGCATCATCGCCCCGCAGGACAGCCGGGGCACAGGCAAGGTCGGCCTGTACTGGCCGAACCTGAAGGGCCAGACCGTGGACGACCGGCTCAAGCCCGTGGTCGGCGACACCACCTACGGCGAGGCGTACTACGGCGCCACGCGCGACTACTACCGCGCGATGTCCAACGCGCTGGGCGAGTTGCGGGCCGAGGGGCGTCAGGTCCAGCTCTGGGCCAATGTGGAGGCGTTCGAGCCGAAGGGCGACGGCGCCTGCGAGGCCGGCGGGAAGCGCGGCGTCACGGACAAGAAGCGCCTGGACGCGGCCGTCGCGTTCGCCGGGCCGTACATCTCCAAGATCATCTCCTACAAGTGGAGCAGCTTCTTCACCTGCGGGACGCCGACGCTCGCCGAGCAGGTCGCGAAGGACTGGGACCGGCCCATCCCGATCCAGGCCATCCTCGGCAAGCGGGGCATCCAGGACGGTATCGAGGTCCGCGGCTACAACCTCGCCCTCGGCAAGGTCACGGTGAGCTGGTACGGCGGAGACGAGCCGCGCGAGGCCGACTCGGCGGAGATCGGATGGATCGACAGGACCCCCATCCCCGGGCTGCCCCCCGCCGTCCAGAAGGTCTGGGTGCCGGTCGACTGGAGCACGGTGCCCTCGGACGCGTGGGTCCGCGTGGAGGTGACGTCGGCCGACGGGCGGAAGAGCAACGCCCCGGTCTACCTCAACCGCGGGGCATGAGGGCCTTTGGCCCCCATGTACCGGTGTAACGTGCGTCCCATGGTGCCGCGCATTCCTGTCAGCGTGGACCTCGTCGTGCTCACCGTGCGCTGTCAGCAACTCAGCGCGCTGGTCTGGAAGCGCGACCGTCCGCCGTACGAAGGGCGCTGGGCGCTCTCCGGCGGGTTCATCCAACTGGAGGAGGACCTCCCGGCCGCCGCGTCCCGCGTGCTCGCCGAGCGCGCCGGGCTGCCCGGGGCGCCGGTCCACCTTGAGCAGCTCCAGACCTACGGCTACCCCGACCGCGACCCCCGGCAGCGCGTCGTGAGCGTGGCCTACCTGGGGCTCGCGCCCGACCTGCCCGCCCCGACCGAGGCCCACATGAGCTGGCAGCCGGTGTCCTCGCTCGACGTGATGGCCTTCGACCACCGCCGCATCGTGCTCGACGGCATCGAGCGCGCCGGGGCCAAGCTGGAGTACACCTCGCTCGGCGCCGCGTTCTGCCCTTCGGAGTTCACCGTGGCCGACCTGCGCCGGGTGTACGAGATCGTGTGGGGCCGCTCCCTGGATCCGCGCAACTTCCACCGCAAGGTGACCAAGGCCGACGGCTTCCTCGTCCCCACGGGGCGCACGACCACGCGTGACGGCGGCCGGCCGGCCATGCTCTACCGCCGGGGGCCCGCCGAGCTGCTCCACCCGCCGATGCTGCGCCTGGCCGGTTAGGCGTCCGGTCTTCAGGGGGCATGGGCAGGGGTCTGCCCGCTGCGGCGGCGTCATAAGGTAAGGCCATGCCGCGTTTCCGCCCGATTCTCGATGAGATGCCCGCCTACCGGCCGGGGAAGGCCGTGGTCTCCGCCGACGGCCGTTCGTTCAAGCTGTCGTCCAACGAGTCCCCCTATGACCCGCTGCCCTCCGTGGTTGAGGCGATCGCCACCGCCGCGAGGGATGTCCACCGCTATCCCGACCCGGCGTGCGTGGCGCTCACCGAGGCCCTCGCCGCGCGCCTCTCGGTGCCCCAGGAGCACATCGCGCTCGGGGCCGGCTCGGTGACCGTCGCCCAGCAGCTCTTCGAGTCCGTGAGCGACCCGGGCGCCGAGGTGATCTACGCCTGGCGGTCCTTCGAGGCATATCCCCTGCTCGCCGACCTGGCGGGGGTGACCTCCGTGCGGGTGCCGCTCGCCGAGGAGACCCACGACCTGTCCGCGATGGCGGCGGCGATCACCCCCGACACGCGCATGATCTTCGTGTGCAACCCGAACAACCCGACCGGCACCGTCAACCGCACCGCCGAGCTCACGGCGTTCCTCGACGGGGTGCCCGGCGACGTGCTGGTCGTGCTCGACGAGGCCTACCGCGAGTACGTGCGCGACATCGACGTGCCCGACGGGCTCAGCCTGTACGCCGACCGGCCGAACGTCGCCGTCCTGCGCACCTTCTCCAAGGCGTACGGCCTGGCGGGGCTGCGGGTCGGCTACCTCGTCGCCCAGGCGCCCGTGGCCGCGGCCGTCCGCAAGACCATGGTGCCCTTCGCGGTCAACAGCATCGCGCAGGCCGCCGCGGTCGCCTCCCTCGCGGCCGAGGACGAGCTGCTGGAGCGCGTCGAGACGGTCGTCAAGGAGCGCACGCGCGTCCGCGAGGCCCTGCTCGGCCAGGGATGGGAGGTCCCTCCCACCGAGGCCAACTTCGTCTGGCTGCGGCTCGGCGAGCGCACGGTCGAGTTCGCCGAGCGCTGCGCCGTAGAGGGCGTGGCCGTACGGCCCTTCGCGGCCGAGGGCGCGCGCGTCTCCATCGGCTCCCCCGACGCCAACGACGCCTTCCTGACCGCGGCGGAGGCCTTCAGGAAGGGGTGACCTCGGGCTGTGGGGCGCCGGCCGGGGGATGCCCTCGCGTGGGGCCGGGGTCCGTGTCCCGGGCCGGCTCGTCCGTCCCGGGACGGTGCCCCCTGCGCTCGGTCGAGACGACCATCGCGACGCCGAGGACGATGACGATGCCGGCGGTGAACATCTGGGTGGTCACCCGCTCGCTGAGCACGACGACGCCGAGGATCACGGCCACCACGGGGTTGACGTACGCGTAGGTGGACACCAGGGAGATCGGCGCGTTGCCGAGCAGCCACACGTACGAGGTGAAGCCCACCAGCGAGCCGACCAGGACCAGATAGGCCAGAGCCAGCCACGAGCTCCCGCTGATCGCGGCGGGGTGCAGGCGCTCGCCGAAGACGGTGCCGGCCAGCAGGAGCCCGGCGCCGCCGACGGCCATCTCGACCGTGCTGGCCACGAAGGGATCCCTGGGCATGGAGATCATGCCGGGCAGGAACGATCCGATCGACCACGAGAGCGACCCCGCCAGGATGATCACGATGCCAACGGCGCTGGACGAGGCGGCGCCGGTCAGCGAGAGCCCGGCGACGCCGCAGAACCCGATGAGCACTCCGGCCAGCGTGAGCGGACGGGGACGGTCGCGGGCCATCATGCGGAAGATCACCAGCCACAGCGGCACCGAGGCGACCAGCAGCGAGGCGAGGCCGGAGGAGATGTGCCGCTCGGCGATCGCCACCATGCCGTTGCCCCCCGTGAGCAGCAGTAGCCCGACCAGGCCGGCCCCGAGGAACTCCCGCCGGGTCATGCGGAAGCTCCCGAGCCCTCCGCGTACCGCGATCACGGTGCCGAGGATGAGGGCCGCCGAAGCGAAGCGCAGGCCCCCGCTGAGCATCGGGGGGATGGTCTCGATGGCGATCATGATGCCGAGGTAGGTCGACCCCCACACGACATACACGGCCGCCAGTGCCGCCCAGACCCGCACGTCACGAGTGTTTGTCCCCATGACTCATGACAATATCGGCCTAGGGGGACATATTTCTCGCGGGTTTCGGACGCTTAGATGCGAGGGTTGCCCGCTCTACCACAGGTTTGTCCACACCGTGTGGATAACTAGGTCGCTCGCGGTAGCCGGACATCACGTTTCAGCATCTAAATAAGGCAAATCGGGGAATGGTCTGCCAGCTCGGCGTTATCCACAGGCTGTGGATAAATGGCGTCGTATCGCTGGAGGACCCGCTGACGTGGCCTGCCGTCCACATGTTCGAACCAATATGTTCACATGAAGCCGCCCATGCCCGTGAAGCCGTCCACAGCCCTGTGAGATCACAGCCGCGTCCCTTCCGGGATGCCCGCCGCGGGTCATCCGCCCCACGCGAATGACCCGCGGTGACACTGCTATCGGGGGCCCAGCTTCTCCACGATGAGGCGGTACAGCTGGCGCGGACGGCCAGGCTGTGGTGTGCGGTTCGGCGGAAGCGGCCACGCGAGTCCCTCGTCGACCAACGTGCGCAACAGACGCCGAGCCGTGCGGGGAGTCACTCCGAGCATGCGCCCGGCGCTCTCCGCGTCCACAATCGTGTCGCCGCCCTCCAGCTTGGCGGCCAGCCGTGCGAGCACCTCGACGCCCTTCGGCCTGCCCTGCCCAGGCGCCTGGGGAGGCATCCGGGGCGCGGGCACCAGCGTGCGGCCCTCGCGGTCCACCGCGAAGCCCTGGGGCTGCTTGCCGGCCTGCGTGCGGGCCAGAGCCGCCCTCGCGTGCGTCTCCGCGTCATGGGTGGTGCGGCCCATGCCGACGCCCACCTCCACCGCCAGCCCAAGGTCGTCGCGGATGCGCGCGGCGAAGGGGAGCACCCGGAACCCGTCGGTGGCGGCGGCCATCGAACCGCGCGTCGCCGTCACCAGGTAACTGTGGTCGTCGATCGCCCATACGGCGGCGTTCATCCGATTGGCTTCCTGGACCAGCAGCCGGTGCAGGGACAGTCTCAGCTCGTCACGCCAGTATCTCGGTGCAGCCCGCCGTACGGGCTCGCGTAACGTCGGCACCTCGATGAGCACCACCGTGAGTTGCGACTCCTCCAGCCGGTGGTGCGCGCCGAGCAACGCCGCCGTGTGCAGCGCCGTGCGCACCGCCGCGGAGGTCGGCCGTATGCGCACCGTGGGCACGCCCGCTGCCGTCAGCCGGTCGGCCACCCCGGGCAGGCACGTCAGGGCCCCTGTCGTGCCACCCTGCCTGACGAGGCGCTCGTGATACGCCGCGATGGTGCCCGTCGCGCCCGGTTCCTCGCGCGTCTGCACCCCCGCGGTCGGCAGGCCGAGGTCGGCGTAGGCCTCCTCGACGTCCGAACGGCTGAGCACGTCGATGCTCACCCGCCGCGGGTCGATGCGCTCGTCGAGCGCGGCCCTTGCCAGCGCCGCCGTGAGGGCGGGCCCCCCAAGCTGCACGTACGTCGCGGGGATCGTGAGCACACCCGAGCGCCTGGCCAGCTCGTACGGCACGGGGCTGGCGAACAGGCAGGCGTCCACCCCCGGGCCGAGCCTCACCACCTTGTCGGCCGCCTCCTGTTCGTCGCGGTAGGCCGCGGCGACCAGCCGGCACGGAACCGGCGCGGCCGCGTGGCCCATGAGCATCACTCGTTCGACAAGGTCGTGGGGTCCCACCACCCCGATGGTGAGGTCCGGGGCCGACGCGCCAACGCGTGACCCTCGCGGAGTTTCTTCGGCCCTCTCGACCAATGTTCGTCCCATCCCGCCATACCTCTGATCGAGGCCGCCACACCGTGCGGTCCCCGAGCCGTGATGTACGGCCCGGCGGCGCGCCCGGCGTGGTTTCCTCTTCGAAATCCACTGGTCGAGTCCACCTCGCGGGGACCGCCGATCAGGGCGCCGGAAGGCGGCTGACGGCGTTCCCGGCTCGGGTTTCTCTCCCATCCGGTCTAGTCCTCTTTGGAACGATCGCTCGCCGAGGCACTAATGTCACGCCCGGATTTGCCGGAATGCCGCCGGCCTATGCCGATCAGGCATGGCGGAGATGGTTATATGAACAGGTCAGAGGCGGTTTACGGGCTCAGTCACGACGTAGAGGAAATCTCTCTTACCACATCTCCACCCAGGGCCTTCATACGCGCCGCGAGGTCGTGGTGGCCACGGTCGATGAGGTATCCGGGCGAGACGACGGTCTCGCCCTCGGCGGCCAGGCCCGCGAGCACGAGCGCGATGCCGGAGCGCAGATCGTGGGCCGTCACGTCGGTGCCGGCCAGCGAGGTGTGGCCGTGGACGACGGCGCGGCTGCCCTCGACCTCGATGTGCGCGCCCATCTTGTTGAGCTCGCCCGCCAGCGCGAACCGCCCGTCGAAGATGCGCTCGTGGATGTAGCTGGCGCCGTCGGCCAGGCACGCCACCGTCATGATCGGAGACTGGAGGTCGGTGGCGAAGCCGGGGTAGGTGTCGGTGATGACGTTGATCGGCCGCAGCGGCCGGTCGCGCCGCACGTGGAGCACCGCGCCGTCGGTGGCGAACTCGACGCCCATCTGCTCCAGCTTCCACCGGACCACGCCGAGGTGCTCCAGCGACGCCCCGACGAGGTTCACCTCGCCGCCCGTGATGGCGGCGGCCATCGCGAACACGCCCGCGTCGAGGCGGTCGGGCATGACGCGGTGCTCCACGGCGGTGAGCTCGTCGACGCCCTCGACGGTGATGAAGCCGGTGCCGCCGCCGCTGATGCGGGCGCCCATCTTGGTCAGCATGTCGATGACGTCGAGCACTTCGGGTTCGAGCGCGGCGTTCTCGATGATGGTGGTGCCCTTGGCGAGGGCCGCCGCCATGATGAGGTTCTCGGTGCCCGTGTGGGAGGGCGTGTCGAGGTACAGCGGCGCGCCGGTGAGCCCGGCGGCCTTGACGTGGATGACGCTCTCGCCCTCGTCGACGACCGCGCCGAGCCGCTTGTAGCCCAGGTAGTGGAAGTCGAGGTTGCGGCTGCCGAGGTTGCACCCGCCGACGCCCTCGATGATCGCCTCGCCCAGGCGGTGCAGCAGGGCGGGCACGAAGAGCACCGATCCGCGGAAGCGACGGGCGATCTCGGCCGGCAGCACGGCGCTGGTGAGTCGCGACGCGTCGATGACCAGAGTGCGCTCGGCCTCGTGCAACTCCACCTTGGCGCCCACGGCCTCGGCCAGTTCGAGCGCCCGCCGGACGTCTTCGATGATCGGGACGTTGCGGAGGACCGTACGGCCCTCGGCGGCGAGCAGAGCCGCACCGATCATCGGGAGAACGGCGTTCTTGGCTCCCTGGATGAAGGCGGTTCCACGCAGGGCGTTGCCACCGCGCACGCGGTAACGAACCATATGATGAGGCTCCTCGAAATCTGGGAAATGACGCGCCTGGTCAAGCGGACGGCGGCAAAGTTATCCGCCCACAGTAGCTCTTTCGGGATGCTGGCCCGGCCACTTTGACTCCACTGCGCTGCCCAGAAAAGCCCTGATCACTCAGCGCGAGGGAGGGTTCGTCGGCGCGTTCGGCGAGGCCGCGTGCAGCAACGTGTTCGCGCGCTGGTCCACGAATCGCGTGACCACCTGCTGCGCGTATCCGAACACCATCGCCCACACGAGGATCGAGGTCTGCGAGCTCAGGCCGGCGAAGCCCGGCACGAACCCCGAGTTCAGGATGAGCAGGCCGACGATGGCGGTCGCCACCCCCGCGGGCGCCTTCAGCAGGTTCTGCGCGACGGCCAGCGAGTACCGCGTGGAGAGCTCCGAGCGGGTCGACAGGCTGGCGGCGGTCGCGAGCGCCGCGCCGAGCATCCCCATGAGCGCGACCAGCGGCACGTCGCCGGGCGTCGGGGCGCCGTTGCCCGCAGGGCACACCTGGTTGTCCCTCGGCCCGAAGCTCGCGAGCAGCGTCCCGTTCCCGCACATCGGAATCGCGTGGGGCCAGACGGCGCCGATGGCGACCAGTCCGGCGACGATGAGTGTGAGGATCACCACCCCGCCGACAAGCATGTTGCGGAAGCTGCGCACCCTCCCGCTCTCGATGGAGGCCGCATTGTACCCCGCCCTCAGCACCGACTGCAACAGCGACCGGTCCCGCTCGTCGATGTCGCCCGCGGCGGCGCGTGCGGCGAGCCGGCTGAGCCGGGGATCGTCCGAAGGGAGGTACGCGTGGCCGGTCGCGAGCACCTCGGGGGCGCGCGCGTTCAGCTCGTTCGCCGGGAGCAGGCCGTAGAGCAGGATGGTGGCGCCGTAGATGTTCGCCCAGGCCCCCTCGATGGCCTGCCCGGTCAGCCAGCGCCGCCAGCCCTGGCGGTCCCTCGCGTACCGCTCGGCCGTCGCGAGGTGGCGTTCGATCGTGGCGTGCAGCACGTCGAGGCCCGGCTCACCCGGACGCGAGAGCAGGCACCGGGAGGCGTCGGCCTGGATCTCCTCACCGCGCGAGGCGATGTGGATACGCCACACGCCGGGCCGGCGCAGCACGTCCTTCTGGCCCTCGTCCTTCTGGCTCGCCGAGGGCACCCCGCTGATGTCCGGCGCCTCGCTGTCGTGCACGGCCGGGTCGGCTGCCATACGCCCCTCCAGGGAATCGCTCTGCCCACGGCTTATCGCGATCTCCCCGTCCGGCGCTACCTGTTCGCGATCACCGGCGTGGTCACGCCCGTGCGGCGATGTCGGAGCGGTGGTGCGAGCCGCGCAGCCGGATGCGCCCCACCTGCTCGTACGCGGCGGCGCGCGCCGTGGCGATGTCGGGACCGGTGCCGACGACGCTGAGCACCCGCCCGCCCGCCGACACGACCCTGCCCTCCTCGTCGAGCGCGGTACCGGCGTGGATGACGTACGCGTCCTTCACGGAAGGCGCGAGACCCTCGACGCGGTCGCCCTTGACGGGGTCGGCGGGGTAGTTCTCGGCCGCGATGACGACGGTCACCGCCGCGCCGTCGCGGTAGCGCGGCGCGGGCTGCGTGGAAAGGGCGCCGGTCGCACAGGCGTGCAGCAGGCCGGCGAGCGGGGTCTCCAGCCGGTCGAGCACGACCTGGGTCTCCGGGTCGCCGAAGCGCGCGTTGAACTCGATGACCCTCGGCCCCGCCTCGGTCAGCGCCAGGCCGGCGTACAGCACCCCGGTGTACGGTGTGCCGCGCCGCGCGAGCTCGCCCATGGTCGGGAGTACGACCTCGGCCATGACCTGCTCGGTCAGCCCGGCCGGCGCCCACGGCAGCGGCGTGTACGCGCCCATGCCGCCGGTGTTCGGGCCCTCGTCGCCGTCGTAGGCGCGCTTGAAGTCCTGCGCGGGCTGCAGGGGGACGGCGGTCGTGCCGTCGCACAGGGCGAACAGCGACACCTCGGGACCGTCGAGGAACTCCTCCACGACCACGCGCTCGCACGCCGCGGCGTGGGCCAGTGCCTCCGCGCGATCGGAGGTCACCACGACGCCCTTGCCGGCGGCCAGCCCGTCGTCCTTCACGACGTACGGCGGGCCGAACGCGTCGAGCGCCTCCTCGGCCTCCTCGGGCGTCGCGCACACGCGCGCTCCCGCCGTCGGCACGCCGGCGGACATCATGATGTCCTTGGCGAACGCCTTGGACCCCTCGATGCGCGCCGCTTCCTTGGAGGGGCCGAAGCAGGCGATGCCCGCCGCTCGTACGGCGTCGGCGACGCCCGCCACCAGCGGCGCCTCGGGCCCGACGACGACCAGCTCGGCGCCCAGCCGACGGGCCAGCGCCGTGACCTGCTCGGGGTCGGTGGGCACGACGGGATGCGTCGTCGCCACCGAGGTGATGCCGGCGTTGCCGGGAGCACAGTGGAGCTCGGAGACCGCGGGGTCGAGCGCGAGCGCTCGGCACAGGGCATGCTCGCGGCCGCCGGATCCAATCACAAGAACGCGCACCTGGGGAGTCTACGGGTCGGGCCTGGGGTCACCGGACCGCGAGGACGTCCGCGCAGGTGAAAGGCATTCCGGCCACTTCCCGGCGGGCGATGTGCGGCGGGCGGAGGGGAATTGCCGGCTTCCAGATGATCGAGGAATCCGAAGGCCGTGTAGGCTAGGTAATGAAGCCTGGCTGTGGTAAGTTGGGGCAGCTTTGGGCCGTCTCTTAGCGATTGGAGGTGGAATCGGGATGACTTCTGGTGATCCCAGCAGTACGTGCTCGCGCACGTACGTCGTGCGCAAACCCGACCACTCCAATTCGGTGTCCGACTGAGAGCCACGCGCGCCTATTTCCTGTGACGTCTGTCGCACTATTACTTTTTTGCGCGTTGGTTCCGCGAGGTCGGGCGGGAAGGGACCGCCATGCGCTCGTCCACGCTTTTCCAGCGGATCAACCTCCACCCGCGCACCACCCACGTCCGGCTCGGCACCTCGTCGTCGGTGGCCGTGGTGCGCCGCGAGACGATGAACGGCCGTTGCGTGCCGCCCAGTGACTCGCTCGTGGAGTTCGGCGCCTATGTCGCCGGCAAGCGGGTCCGCGTCTCCGGCATTCCGGAGGCCGTCAGCCTCGTCCGCGAGCACAACGCCTCCTCCGAGATCAACGACGCGTACGTCTGGGTCGGGCTGCACGAGCCGGAGGCCCCCGAGGTCGAGTGGCTGGCCGAGGTCTTCGGCCTGCACCCCCTGGCCGTCGAGGACGCCATCAAGGCCCACCAGCGGCCCAAGGTCGAGCGGTACGGCGACTCTCTCTTCGTCGTCCTCAAGACCATCGCCTACCTCGACCACGACGAGCTGACCGCCTCCAGTGAGATCATCGCCACCGGCGAGATCATGGTGTTCGTCGGCCCCGACTTCGTGGTCACCGTGCGCCACGGCGAGCACTGCCCGCTCGCAGAGGTCCGCGAGCGCCTTGAGGACAAGCCCAAGCTGCTGGCAAGGGGCCCGGCGGGCGTGCTCCACGCCATCGCCGACTTCGTCGTCGACAAGTACCTCTGCGTCGCCGACCTGATGCAGGCCGAGCTTGAGGAGGTCGAGGCCGCCGTCTTCGCCGACGTCAGCTCGCGGGACATCGGCCGCATCTACCAGCTCAAGCGCGAGATGATCGAGATGAAGCGCGCGGTGACGCCGCTCCAGACGCCGCTGGGCGCCCTGCCGCAGCGCCGCATGATCCCCTCCGAGATGCGCGAGTACTTCCGTGACGTCGTCGACCACCTCTCCCGGGTCTGCGAGCAGGTGGAGTCGTCGAACGAGCTGTGCAACTCGATCCTGCAGGCCGCGCTCGCCAGGTCCAACGCCCTGGCCAACGAGGACATGCGCAAGATCTCCGCATGGGTGGCCATCATCTCGGTGCCCACGATGATCGCCGGCATCTACGGCATGAACTTCAAGCACATGCCCGAGCTGTCCGCCATGTGGGGCTATCCCCTCGTGATCGGCGTCATGCTCGTCATCTGCTCCCTCCTCTACCGAGGCTTCCGCCGCAACAGCTGGCTCTGACCCTCCGCCGGCAATCCTGAAAGTCACATCGCTTCCGGCAGGCGCCGGCGCCGGGCAGCCCGCCGTTGACGCTGCCGACCGCCCCGGGCACGCCCGAGGCGGTGCAGGTGTTCAACAACTACGTGCGCTGCGCTGGGCCGCCGCCTCCGACCGGACGGCCTTCACGTGGAACCGCGAGATCGCTCCCGGGGATGGAGTCACCATCGGCTTCAACGGCACCAGGGCGCCAACCCGGCTCCGACGTCCTTCCAGCTCAACGGCGCCACCTGCCGCTGACCTCCGCCTGCCCCTCCCGCCCCGGAGGGGCACGCGACACGGCTTCTCTCCAATCCCGATTAGGAGTTGCATGCATCGCTAGAGAGAGGTAACCTACAGCTGTAGTTAGAGATTTCTGCTACACCGACAAGCGAGGAGGTTCCGGAGATGCTGTTGACGTCGATCGACCCGTTCGTTCAGGAAGTCGAGCGCCAGTTTGATCGCCTCACCCGTGGCGCCCTCACTTGGGGAGAGGGAAGCGCCCAGGGGGCCATGCCGCTCGACGGCATCCGCAGGAAGGACGACGTGGTCCTGCGCTTCGATCTTCCCGGCATCGACCCCGACTCGATCGAGGTCACCGTCGACCGCGGCGTGCTCACGGTCAGCGCCAGCCGCCATGAGGAGCTGTCGGAGGACGACCGGCTGTTCGTGCGCGAGCGCGTCATGGGCACCTTCACCCGGCGCGGCTACCTCTCCGAGCACCTCGACAGCGACCGCGTCGACGCCGCCTACCACAACGGGGTGCTGCAGATCCGCATCCCCGTGCTGGAGAAGGCCAAGCCACGCAAGGTCGAGATCCAGCGCGGCGACACCAGGGCGATCCGCCCGTGAGGTGACCGCGAGCGATGGGCCGGTGCCGCTACGGGCGCCGGCCCGTTCACCATGGAGGCACACATGTCCAGGTTGCCCATCGACGACAACCACGCCCCGCTGTACTCCATGGGCCAGGTCGCCGGCATGCTCGACGTCCAGCAGGCCTTTCTGCGCCGCCTCGACGAGTTCGAAGTGGTCCGCCCGCAGCGCTCCTCGGGCGGCCAGCGCCGCTACTCGCGCGCCGACATCAACCGTGTCCAGTACGTCGCGGAGCTGACCGGGGAAGGCATGACGCTGATCGCGATCCGCCGCATCCTGGAGCTGGAACAGCAGGTGAAGGCACTGAAGAAGGAGCTGGAGGCGACACGCCGGCTCCTGCCTCCCAAGGAATGAAACCTGGAAAGGCATCGGTGGGCCGCCCGATCACCACGTGTGACGGGCGGTCCTCCGTGGTGGTGTGGGTGGCGGTCATGGCGGTTCCTCGTGTTTCGGGTGGGGGAGGCAAGCGCGTTCGGCCGGTGGCTGTGGCAGGGACGCGCGCTACGGGGTCAGCACGATCTTTCCGGCGACGGTGCCGGACTCGGCCAGCCGCAGAGCGTCGGCGATGCGGGTGAGCGGCAGCCGCGCGGCGATCTGGGCGGTGACCTCACCGCGCTGGAGTGCTGCGAAGACCTTGGTGAGGTCGGCGCGCAGCCGGGACCTAAACCGGTTCTTGGCCAGGGCCCGCCCGGCCCAGACGTTGAAGAAGTAGGCGCGGCGGCCGTTGGGCAGCACGTTCCACAGCCACACCCGGCCGAGCAGCTTGAGCACGGGCCACTGCTTGGACCCCTTGTCGTCCCGGGTGGAGGCGCTGCCGTAGGAGACGAGCGTGCCGCCGGGCGCGAGCAGGCGCCAGGAGTCGACGACGCCGCGGCCCCCGACGTGGTCGAAGACGGCGTCCACCCCGCCGGGGGCGAGCTCGCGGACGCGCGCGGCGACGTCCCCGGTGCGGTAGTCGACCGGAAGGACGCCGCGCTCCCGCAGGGCTCTTCAGGATGTAGCTGTCCCGGATGTGGAAGTCGACCCCGCCCTGCTGTTCACCGCCGAACTGGACGACCTCCCGGCCCACTGACCACACCCCTACCAGAACGGGCCCGTGCACGGTTACCACGCCCACCCGATGCGCCGCCTCCGGACCGATCCGGGCGCTTCTTGCCAGGGTGCCCCGTCCTTCTGGAGGGCGCCCGCGCTGTCCCTGTCAGATGGGCCAGGACTCCTGGTGCCAGGCGGCGTTCCAGAACATCCACTCGTAGCGGGATGTGGTGACGAAGTGTTCCCGGGCTCGCAGGCGCTGGCGCTGGGTGGCCTCTTCCCCGGCCCGGTCGGTCAGGGCCACCACTCGGCGGACGACGCTCTGGAAGGCCTCGTCGCCGTAGGTGGCGATCCAGCGCCGGTAGAGAGGGTCGGGAGACGACTTGGCCAGCAGCGCCTCGCCGACGCGGGCGTAGATCCAGTAGCACGGCAGCACCGCCGCGAGGCCGTCGAGGAACGACCCGCCGTACACCGTGGCCAGCAGGTAGCTCGTGTACGCCCGGGTGGTCGGGCCCACCGGTAGGTCCGCGGCCTGTGCCGGGGAACCGCCGAGCTGGGCCATGAACTCCGCGTGCATCTCCTGCTCCGCCGCGATCGCTCCCACCGCGTCGCCCGCGAAGGCCCGTACGTCGTCCTCGGTCGGCGCCTTGGCCGCGCACAGGGCCAGTGCCCGCGCGTATTCCCGCAGGTAGTGGGAGTCCTGCACCACGAAGTGCCGGAAGGCCTCACGCGGCAGGGTGCCGTCGACCAGCCCGGTGATGAACGGATGGTCCAGGATCGCGGTGTAGATCGGCTCGATGGCCTCCCACAGCTCCTCGCTGTACGGGCGCGCATGCGAAACGGCCGGCTCGAACGTCGTCATCGGAACAGACTCCCTACGCCGGCATGACCCGGTCAGGTTCGAGCGGTCTGCGGCCGCTCCGGCCGCACTCTCAGCCCGGTGCGCCGGACTCCCGCGATGTCGTGGTCGAGGCTAACGCACCCCCTTGCCGCGACGGTTCAGGGGGATCGCCATCAGGGGACGATCACCAATTTGGGGCGTTGGTCGCGGATGCCGAGAAGCTCTCTTACGCGGGGGAGCGGCCAGGCGAGCTGGGTGGCGAGCCTCGCCATGGTGAGGTCGGTCTCCGCCGACGCCAGGTCGAAGGCCTGCCGCAGGAGGACCGGGTGCTCTCCCGGGTAGCCGGTGATGGGCTCGCCGGCGAAGCCCGGCTGGTCGCGCAGGGCGCCGAGCCGCTGGTACGCCCGGCTGGCCGAGGAATCGGAGAGCAGGCCGACCTCGCGGCAGCGGTAGAGCAGTGAGCTGATCGAGACGCCCCACACGTGCTTGAGCTCGGCCAGCCGCCGCAGGTCGAGGCGCCGGGGGAGCTCGGGCAGGATGCTGTCGCGCGGGGTGAGGAACTCGGCCGCGAACGTGTCGGCCTCGCGCTCCTGCTGGACGTCCCCGGCGGCGGTGTCGCCGTGGAGGACGAGATGGCCCAGCTCGTGGGCGGCGGTGAAGCGGTAGCGGTGGATGTCGTCGAAGCGGTTGGCGGTCAGCACGACGATCGGCCGGGGCAGTTGCGAGGTCGAGAAGGCGTCGACGGTGGTGGCGTCCTCGTCGGGCGGGGGGAGCACCACGACGATGCCGTGGGCCTCCATGTGGCGGACGAGATGCGAGATCGGCCCTGTGCCGAGCCCCCAGTGCCGTCGCAGCTCGCGGGCGGCGGCGGCCGGGTCGCGGGGCAGCTCCACCCCCGAGTGGACCTCGCCGCCGGAGAACCCCGGAAGGTCGACGTGCGGCAGCCGTACGCGCTTCTCCAGCGCGTGGGTCAGCTCCCAGACCTGCTCGACGAACGCGACGGCCTTGGCCCGCTGGTGGACGCGGGTGGAGCGCAGGCTGCGGAAGTGGGCCATGGACCCGTCGAGCTTGGCGTGCGGCCGGCCCGACAGGAAGAACGCCAGGGGAACGCCGAGGGCGCCCGCCAGGCGCGGGATGAGGTCGGGCCTGGGGTGGGTCATGCCCGTCTCGTACTGCCCGACGGCCGCCGGGGTGACCCCCACCCGCTCGGCGAGGTCCTTCTTGGTCATGCCCGCCAGCCGTCGCGCCTGGGTCAGCCGGGCCTGGTCGAAGCCGTCGGCCACCGCCTGCGGAGTCGGTCTCCCACGGTCGGTCTTACGGTCGCTCATCGGCGTCGGCGATCGGCTGGTCGTCGGTGGGCTCGCTGTTCACGGGGAAGATCATCGCATTCCGGCGCTCGACCGCGGGACGGCGGACGAGGGTGAGGTCGGGCTCGGCGCCGCGGTCGAAGCGCTCGGCCACGTCCGGCTCGGCCACCGGCAGTCCCTGCGACACCCACGGCAGGGCGGTGAGCAGGGGGATCTGCTCGCAGTGGAGCCAGTGGATCCGGCCCATGTCGTCGATCAGCTCGGCCTCGCCCCAGTAGAGCTTCAACAGGCTGGCCTGGGCGTTCGCGGCGTAGGCGACCGGGATCAGGCGCGTGTCGGCGGGGAGCTGCGCGAGGAGGGGCCGCGCCGCGGTCAGCTCGTCGAGCTGGGCGTCCTCGTCGTCGCTCGCGAGCGCGAGGTCGAGCACCTCCTGGTGGTAGGTGGTCGTGGGGCCGAAGCGGGTGAAAAGCTCGCGGACGAGCGCGGAGACCCGCCCGTCGCTGACCCGCGCCTCGGTGATCGGCGTGGTGTCGTCCTCGGCGTAGCGGAAGGGCAGGAGCAGGTTGCCGTTGAGCACGACCAGGTGGTGGGGCGAGCCGTACGGCCTGACCACCTGGAACCCCGGGTCGTTCTTGAAGCCGTCGACCAGGGCCTCGTAGCGGCGGGCCATCAGGGTGGAGCCGTACGCGTACCGTTTGTCGCTTCTCGATGACTTCTGGGCGTCCTGGGCGTTCCCCGCGGCCTCCAGGAGGGACGCGGCGAGCTGCCCCCGGACGGACGCGGCGCGCTCCCCGAACCGCTCGGCCGCCCAGCTCGAAATCTGTGGCTCCCCGTGCATTGGTGACCTCCCGTACGCGGCGTCCTGACACCAGGTGATCGATGCTGCCACTTCAGTTCTTCGCACAATACTCCCGCGAGCACTCCAGTTGATGTTGTGACTCGCCGGAAAGGGGCAGAAGTGTCAGGCGGGCGCGTGGCGGAGGGCGGCGGCGGGCTCGGGGAGGGGGAGGCCGCGCTGGGCCCAGAGCTCGCGCATCCGGTCGGGGTAGTCGGTGACGATACCCGCGACTCCGAGGTCGATCATCAGGGACGCCTCCTCGACGTCGTTGACCGTCCACACCGCGACGGGAAGCCCCGCCTTCGCCGCCCGGGCCATCAGCTCCTCGCCGACCAGCACCCGGTCGGGGGACAGCGTGGTGGCCCCGATCGAGGCCGCCGCGGCGGCGATGTCGCCACCGAAGTCCTCCTTGTAGCGGAGGCCGAGCCATTCGGGATCGAGCGTCGCCTTCTCGACCAGGGCGTAGCGCGTGGCCACGAGATCGCGGGCGACGCGCAGGACGCGCCAGTCGAAGCTGAGGATCGCCGCGCCGTCCAGCCGGTCGTGCCGGTCGAGCTCCGCCACGACCAGCTCGGTCAGCCGCCGGGGGTCGGCCGAGAGGTCGGGCCGGGTCGGGTCGGACTTCAGCTCGACGTTCAGCCGCACGCCGTCGGCGCCGTACGCGCTCACCAGCCCGAGCACGGCGCCGAGCGTGGGCATGCGCGTGCCGGGGATCGGGACCTGCGTGCGGACGAAGCGGTCGGCCTCGCCCTTCGGATGGCGCACCCCGACGTCGAGCGTGCGCAACTGGGCGAGCGACAGGGAGCGGATGGGCTTGCCGACGTAGGGGAACGCGGGGTCCCCCGGCGTCGCAGGCACGGTGTCCGCGCTGGTCACGGCTGACACGGTCAGATCATGGGTGAGCACGAGCTGCCCGTCGGCGGTCAGCGCGACGTCGAACTCGATCGCGTGGACGCCGAGCTCAAGCGTGTAGGCCATGCCCGGGAGGGTGTTCTCCGGGCGTAGGCCCCGTGCCCCCCGGTGGCCGTGTATCTCCACCTGCACAATGGCGCACCCTATCGCTCACCTGCCTCGACCGCGTCCAGGCGGGGGCCGCGCTCCTCGCCGGCCTCTCGCTCCGACCCCTGCGGCAGCGACGGGACGGGCCGTCCGCGGCCCGGACGGCCCGCTCGCCTCAGACCAGGGGACGCAGGGAGAGGGTCTGGGTGCGGCCGGGGCCGACGCCGATGGCGGAGATGGGCGCACCGCTCAGCTCCTCCAGGGCCCTCACGTAGTCCTGGGCGTTCTTCGGCAGGTCGTCGAAGGACTTCGCCTCGGTGATGTCCTCCTGCCAGCCGGGCAGCTCCTCGTAGATCGGCTTGGCGTGGTGGAAGTCGGTCTGGGTCATCGGGATCTCGTCGTGGCGCACCCCGTCGACCTCGTACGCGACGCAGACCGGGATCCGCTCCAGGCCGGACAGCACGTCGAGCTTGGTGAGGAAGAAGTCGGTCACGCCGTTGATCCGGGTGGCGTACCTGGCGATGATCGCGTCGAACCACCCGCAGCGGCGGTTGCGGCCGGTCGTCACGCCGTACTCGCCGCCGGTCGTGCGCAGCCAGTCGCCCATCTCGTCGGTGAGCTCGGTCGGGAACGGGCCCGAGCCGACGCGCGTGGTGTACGCCTTCAGGATGCCGATCACCCGGGTGAGCCGGGTCGGCGGGATGCCCGAGCCGACGCACGCGCCGCCCGACGTCGGCGAGGAGGACGTCACGAAGGGGTAGGTGCCGTGGTCGATGTCGAGCAGGTTGCCCTGGCCGCCCTCCAGCAGCACGACCTTGTGGTCGTCCAGCGCCTTGTTGAGGATCAGGGAGGTGTCGGCGATGTGCGGCTTGAGCCGCTCGGCGTACCCGAGGTACTCCTCAAGGACCTTCGCCGGGTCGATGCCCCTGCGGTTGTAGACCTTGGTCAGCACCTGGTTCTTCTCGTTCAGCGCGACCTCGATCTTCTTGCCGAGGATGCCCGGGTCGAGCAGGTCCTGCACCCGCACGCCCATGCGCGCGATCTTGTCGCCGTACGCGGGGCCGATGCCGCGTCCCGTGGTGCCGATGCGGGCCTTGCCGAGGTAGCGCTCGGTGACCTTGTCGAGCGCCTTGTGGTGGGGCATGATCAAGTGCGCGCTCGCCGAGATCAGCAGCCGGTCGCACGAGATGCCGCGTTCCTTTAGCCCGTCGATCTCCGCGAGGAGCACCCCGGGGTCGATCACGACGCCGTTGCCGATCACGGGGACGACGTCCGGCGACAGCACGCCGGTCGGCAGCAGGTGGAGCGCGTACTTCTGGTCACCGATGACGACGGTGTGGCCCGCGTTGTTGCCCCCCTGGTAGCGGACGACATAGTCGACCTGGCCGCCCAGAAGGTCGGTGGCCTTACCCTTGCCCTCATCGCCCCACTGGGCGCCCACAAGAACGACAGCCGGCATGGTTAACTCCCGCGCAACAAAAACGAAACCCCTGGCGCAAGTGCGACAGGGGCTCTTGCGTTGAGAGACTACCCGAGCAGGCTCATGCCGCCCAAGCGCGGCTTACTGGGAACTGAGCACCTTTACCGCTTCTGGGCTGCTATCACGGAGGAACTGGGCGCATCTCTCGGCCTCGTCCTTCTCGCCGATCGCCTGGGCGGCCCGCCCGAGCGCGTTGAGACAGCGGAGGAACCCCCTGTTGGGCTCGTGCTCCCAGGGGATGGGGCCGTGACCCTTCCAGCCCGCGCGCCGCAGCTGGTCGAGGCCCCGATGATAGCCGGTGCGGGCGAAGGCGTAGGAGGTCACCGCGTGCCCGGCGGCGAAGTATTCGTCGGCGAGCGCCGCCCAGGCCGCCGTATAGGCGGGGAAGCGCGCGGCGACGTCACTGGCCTTGGCGCCGGACTCCAGGGCCTCTCTGGCCTCCGGGCTGTCCGGAAGCTGGGTGGGCGGTGGCCCGGAGAGAAGGTTCTCGTGCGTTTCCATGAGCACAGTCTTACCTGTGTTCCGCCTGTCTGGTCATACTCCCTTCTGCGATACGTGCTGAAAGCCGAAAATTGTCCGATACGGTGACCCGGTTGCGTGTGCGAGGACTCACAAAGGAGCAGAGGAAGTGACCCTCTCAGCCTCCCGGTGCGTCGCCGTGGCACTGGCCGGGCTGCTGGCGCTGGTGGCGGCCTGTGGCGGGGAAGCCCACCGGAACCCTCCGAACGCGGCCAAGACGGTCGTGTCCCTGACCTTCGACGACGCCTGGGCCACCCAGGCGGTCGCGGGTGATCTTCTACGCGAGCACCATCTGGTTGGCACGTTCTACATCAACAGCGACTTCCTCGGCAGGCCCAAGCGGCTCACGAAGGCGCAGGTGGACGGGCTGGCCGCCGCGGGCAACGAGATCGGCGGCCACACCCTCACCCACCCCCGCCTGCCGACCCTCTCCAAGGCCGCGAAACGCCGGGAGATCTGCGGCGACCGCCGCGCCCTGCTGGCCATGGGGTACAAGCCGCGCTCGTTCGCCTACCCGTACGGCATGTTCGACCCCGCGACCGTCGCCGTCGTCCAGAGCTGCGGGTACAACAGCGCGCGAAGGTCGGGCGGCATCGCCCCGCCGAGCGACGCCTGCCCGAAGTGCGCCCGGTTCGAGGACGTCAAAACGATGGACGCCTACCACCTGCGCACCCTGCCGGCCGTACGGCGGTCGGTGACGCTCGACGTCCTCAAGTCCTACGTGCTCCAGGCGGAGCAGCGCGGGGGCGGCCTGGTGACCTACCAGTTCCACAACGTGTGCGACACGTGTGACGAGTTCGGCGTGAGCCCGCGGGTGCTCGACGACTTCCTGGGCTGGATCGCGGGCAGCGGGGTCTCCGTCCGCCTGTTCGGCGACATCGTCGGCGGAGACCTCCGCCCCGTCCCCTAGGCGCCCCGCACGGCCCCGCTCAGCGCAGGCGTCTGAGCAGGGCTTTCGGGCCTGCCTGGCGGGGCGGCTTCGCCGGGGAGTCCGCGGCCTCGCGGGCGGCGGCCTCGCTGTTCAGGGCGGCGAGCTGGTCGGTGAGACGGGCGTTCTCCGCCCGCAGCCTGGCCACCTCCCGCTTGAGGGCCGGGTCCTCGCTCTTGCCGCGCCGGGGAGGCTCGGCCTCGGCCGCCGGAAGGAACCCCATGGTCCCACCGTCGAGCCATTGCGTGCCGTACACGTCGTGGACGGCGTCGTCCAGGGGCTCACCCTCGGCGCGCACCAGCGAGGCCCTGGCGAAGGCGCCGGTGTGTTCGAGGCGGGCCGTGATCACCTCGTCCACCTCGTCGAGGGCGATGTTGACCAGCCCGTACCCGTGCTCGACCGCGAGATCCACCACCCGCCGCAGCGTCTCCTGGCCCGGCACCCACCCGGCGGGGCAGAGCATGCGGAACGACGAGGGCGCCGCCGTGGCGGGCACGTGCTCGGCGTACCGGACCCGGGGGTCGCCTCGGTAGAGCCCGCGAAGGAGCAGCAGGTCGAGGTCGGGGCTGTCCAGCGGGTTGCGCCTGTCCTGCCGCAGCGAGTCCCACGGTCCGACGAGCGTGATCTGGATGTCGTTCAGCGAACTGGCGAGGAAGCCGTCGACCGTCGCCCTGGTGTCCTCGTACGACGCCCCCTCGGCCTCGACGACCACCTCGGCGTAGGGCACCAGCCACTGCCGGCGCGGGTGGGCGCGCAGCCACCGCATCTGCGGGATGTGGTCGGGCACGAAGACCTGGTTGTACCGCCTGACCTGCTCCCCGTCGCGCATCATCATCGAGGTGCCGAGATGGCGGCTGCGGGCCTCGGGCGCCAGCACGAACGCGGCGCCCGCCTGGGCGAGCCGGTAGCCCAGCTCGGTGTCCTCACCGAGGACGAGCCCGGTGTCCAGCGGCCCGGCCTCGCGCAGCAGCCGGGCGTTCACAGAAGCGGCGTTGGTCACGTGGACGCGGTACGCCGAGTCGCCGGCCGTGCGGAGCCCGTCGGTGCGCTCGGCCAGGTCGACGATCCAGGTGTGCGGCTCGCTCGCCGCCTCGTCGAAGAGCTTGTCCGCGGCGCCCGCCGAGACAGCCGCGTGCACGTCCGCCGGCGTCGGGGTGCCCGGCCGGTGGTCGACGAACCGCACGTAGCCCATCACCACCAGGTATCCGGCGAGGTGGTGCCAGCGCATGTGCGCCTCGACCTCGTCGTGGAAGGTGACCATGTCGGCGTCCAGCCAGTGGACGACGTCGCCCCCGGCCAGCGCCAGCCCGGCGTTGCGGGCGTCGGACCGGCCGCGCGAGCCCGGTTCCGTGGTGATCAGCCGGGTGTTCTCGGGGACGATCTCGGGGAGGCGGAGGGCGGGGACGGTCCCGTCGTCGACGACCACGACCTCCATCAGGTGCCGGGGGTAGCTCTGGGCGGCGAGGGCGGCGAGGGTCAGGTCGAGCTTGTCCTGGTGGCCGTAGGCCGCGATCACCACGCTGACCGACAGCCGGGGCTGCCAGGTCCCGATCGCCGGCGGCCTCAGCACCCCGTAGTCGTTGTGCCGGATCCTCGGCTGAGCCGGCGCCCTGTGCTCGGTCGGCTGTGTCACTGTTCCAACTCCATCAATCTGCTGGGCCGAAATCCCCGCCACTGGTCCTTGGCCCTGGCCAGGAAGTAGCCGACCGGCTCCTGCCAGGTGTGCATGCCTCTCGCCGCCCTGCGCGCGACGAAACCCAGGCCGTGCGCCCGGTATATCGCACCGCCGGCTCTGAGCAGGTCCTGGAAGAACTGGACGTCCACGGAGCGCGCCACCGGCCTGAAGCCGCCGAGGGCCTCGAAGGCCGAACGAGCCACCACGAACGTGCCGCCCGCCACGTGGTTCGACATCGTCTCGCTGGACCAGTCGCGGCGGATGGTCACGTCGATCGTCTGCAGGTAGAAGAACTCCGAGGCCGCGCCCACCAGCTCGGCCCCCGAGTACGACTGGGCGAGCATCATGTCGGCCAGGTGATCGGGGCCGTACCAGTCGTCGTCGTCCCACTTGCTGAGGAACGAGCCGGTCGCGCGCCCCGCCGCCTGGTTGAGCACGATGCCGAACGGCAGCTTCGCGTCCGCCTCCACGACCGTGATCGGCCGGTCGAAGGCCGCGATCGCCCGCGCCACCTCGGGACTGGACGCGGACACCCCGTGCAGCGTGAGCACGACCTCAAGGTCCACCCCGCGCTGCCTCGCGATCTGTCCGAGCGCGAAGGGCACGAGGTCACCGCGCCGGGTACACATGATGACGGAGATCGTCGGCTCCGCGGGCAGGGCGATCCCGGCCCGCGCGGAGAGCGAGCGCCATCGGGCCACGGTCCCGTGGGTCGCGAGGGCCAGCCGCCGCAGCCGTACGCTGTGCTCCTCCCGGCGCAGGGCGTCGGCGAGCTCGTGCTCGGTCGCGGCGCTCAGCCGCGCCGCCAGCCCCGGCCCGAGCGCCCGCGCCGCCCAGGCGGGGGGCGGGCCGGACAGCAGGGGCACCCCCGCCGCGGCGAGACCGGCCACGGCGCGGACGGCGGCGATCGGCCCGGTGTGGGCGGGCCGCCAGGCGACGCGGATCCCGCGCAGGCGCCGCAGGCGGGCGGCGTCGGCGTCGGTCACTCCTCCGGACGCGGCCAGGCGTACGAGCGTCCGGCCCTCGGCCCTGACCTCCCAGCGGCCGTCGTGCTGGGCGAGGTCGGCCACCTCGCCCGCCGGTGACTTGAGGAAGCCGCGCGGGTTGACCGACCGTTCGTCGACAGGAGGCACGGCGTCGGGGTCGAAGGCAGCGTCCCGCAGCGCCTGGTAGCCGCCGGGCGAGCCGAAGCGCTCCCAGGTGGCGTCCGCGAGACGGTCCACGGCCGGAACCCGGCCGTCGGTCCAGGAAGCCCTCGCCTCGGGTGCCGTCACGTCCGGCGCGGTCGCCTCGGGTGCCGTCGGGTCGGGTGCCGTCACGTCGGGTGCCGTCGGGTCGGGGGAGACGGCCGGTGGCGGGGCGGCCGGTACGGCCCGGATGGCCAGGTCGGCGGTGGGCACGTCGGAGCGGTCGGGGAGGGGGCCACGCCCGTCCGAGAAGGTCACGTTGGGGTCGCCGGGCCGCCAGCCTGCGAGCCCGGAGCCGGCCAGCCCGGCCATGGGGAGCGCGTACCCGCTCAGATGGTGGCCGCCGAAGCTCCTCGCCACGGCCGCCGCGACCTCCCCGGCGGGCTGCGGCTGGGTGAAGCGCGCCTTGACCCGCCAGCCGGTGCGGCCGTACCGGCTGACTCCCACGTCGCGCAGGAAGCGCCGGCCGAGGCCGGGCGACAGCGGGACGCCAGGCGCGTCGCACCACGGCGGCGCGTCGACGACGATCACGCCGATCCAGGGGGCCGCTGGGAGCGCTCCCCCCAGCGTGACCGCCCGGCGCAGGTCGGTGGGGGTCCCGGCTACCACGACGACGGCCGAGGGATCGGACATGACCCACGGCTCGGGGCCCATGCCGTCCATGTCCGCCACCTCGAAGGCCACGCCGGGGAACAGGCCGTCCAGGTCGCCGGCGTCCACCCCGGCGACGGCCACGGCGACCTTCCCGCCCGCCCTGCTCAGCTCGGCGGTCATCCCGGCCGGCACGAGCGCGGCCGTCATCCCGGCCTCCGCTCGGTCGACCGGGCCAGGACGGGTCGGCACCTCATACGGCGCTCCGCCTGAGGACCATCGCGCCCTTCTCGGCGGGGTGGGCCGTGCCGGCCAGCTCGGGATACTCCAGGAGCCAGCGGTCGGCCACCTCGCGCTCGCCCGGGCGGTTCGTGTCGTCCAGGACGATCCACGCGTCGGCGGCGCAGTGCGGCAGCAGCACGGGCACGGCCGGGTAGCGCACCAGCTGGGCGGTGGCTCCCGGAGGCCCGTCCACGAAGACGAGCCCGATGTCGCTCAGATCCGCGACGGCCCGGGGGTCGTACCAGGGAATGGTCTCGGCGCCGTCGCCCGGCGGGGTCCAGGAGGTGAGCGGCGCGTGGCGGATCTCGACGACGTCCTGCAGCCCGTGGGCGAGGACGAGGTCCCTCGACGCTTCGGCGAACCGCTCGTCGTGTTCCAGGGCGACGACCCGGCCGCCGCCGAAACGCTGGACGGCGTAGCCGAGCCAGACGCTGGAAGAACCGCTGCCGCACTCCACGACGACCTTGGCACGATCCACCGCGATCCGCTCGATGAGCAGGCGAAGCACGTCCGGGGAGGCCGCCCAGCCGCGGAGGCGGGGCAGCGGGGCGCGGGGCTGGAGCAGCGCCCGGATGTCGATGAGCGCTTCGAGCTGCGCGTAGTTCTGGCGCGCCGACTTCGCCAGGTCGGCCTGGCCTTCGCGGACCGTACCGCCGAGGGCGTCCAGCCGTTCGGCGAGGTCGCGTAGGCCCTGGACGGCGGTGCCGGTGAGGCCGGTCAACTGCTCGTGGTCGTGGCGGAGCTTGCGCAGGTCGTCGAGGTCGTCGGCGCTCTGCCTGACGGTGGCGTCGACCCGGGCGACGGCGCTCGCGAGCTGGGCGAGCCGGTCGGTCTGCGCGGTGAGCTCCATACGGTCCTCGCCGAGCGCCGAGAGCAGGACGCGCGCCTGGTGGCGGCCGGCGTCCTCAAGGCGGCCTGGCAGCCCTTCGAGCTCGGTCGCGAGCTGGGCGAGGGCCTGCTCGGTCCTCGCGAGCGCGGCGTCCTGGCGCTTGGTCCGCGCGTCGATTCGCAGGGCCTTGCCGTCGGTCCTGCGCCCGTCCGCGACGATCATGGCCGCCATGGCCAGGATCGCGAAGGACAGGGCGATCTGGACGGCCGAGGCAGGTTCCACGATTCCCGCAGCGGACAGCAGCACCAGAGCGATCACCGCGAGGCCCGTGAGGACGGCGCCGATGATCAGCAGTAGGCGTGGGGGTAATGCCCGCATTCTTACCCTTTCTGGACTTATTCGGTCAGGCAGGGGTTCCAGAGTAATCACTGGTCACGTGAGGGGCTCCCAGCTGAGACGGGAGCGATACTCGTCCTGCCAGCGAGCGAGCATGCTCGCCCACTGGAGTACGTAGAGGGGCCCTGACCATCGGGTCTGCCGCGCGCGCAGTTCGGGGTCGCGCAGCGCCGCAAGCAGGCGGGGGCCGAGCAGCGCGCACACCTCGTCGCTGCCGGCGATGCTCTCGGCCAGCGAGGCCAGCGCGGCCGGGCTGGTCTTGCGCTGCGGGCCCGGCTCAGGCCGCTCGCCGGGATCGTTGGTCGAGGGCAGCCGGGCCACGTCCGGCGCGCCGTGATCGAGCATCGCCCGATAGTAGGAGTTCCCCTCGTGCGCGCTGAGCGGCACGCGAAGGGCGCAGGCGATCACATCGGGGTCGGCGAACGGCAGCCAGACCTCCGCCTCGGGCCCGAGCATCCAGTTCGGCGAGCTGAAGATCCCCCGGTACCGGGTGAGGAGCCGCGCGAGGATCGGCATGGCGTGATGCCCCTCGGCCGGCTTGGTCACCCGGTCGAACGCCGAGAGGCTGAGGTCGGCGATCGTCTCGCCCGCACCCGGCGCCCAGACCTCCCGCTGCCGGGGGAAGTGCGTCGACAGGGCCTTCCAGGTGATCGTGCGCGCCTGCGCGGGGTCGGCGGCCCGGGCGACCTCGGGATGGTCCGCGCGGGTCCACAGAAACAACCAGCAACAACTACCGGGTCTTCACCTCCTCCGAGAACACCGATGACTTCGGCCCCCCACCCACGCTGACCGTCACCTCCGAC